>NZ_JBIVMX010000060.1:1077-35438 GCF_044753305.1 Pseudomonas sp. NPDC088429
ACGTTGACCTTCTGATTGCGGATATGAATGGTGTGGTGCGCGGCAAGCGCATTGAACGCACCAGTCTCCACAAGGTTTACGAGAAAGGCATCAACCTGCCGGCCTCTCTATTTGCTCTGGACATCAACGGCTCCACGGTGGAAAGCACCGGCCTGGGTCTGGACATCGGCGACGCCGATCGAATCTGCTATCCAATCCCCGATACTCTGTGCAACGAGCCATGGCAGAAGCGCCCAACCGCGCAACTGTTGATGACCATGCACGAACTCGAAGGCGATCCTTTCTTCGCCGATCCGCGCGAAGTGCTCCGTCAAGTTGTTGCAAAGTTTGACGAGCTGGGTCTGACCATCTGCGCCGCATTCGAACTCGAGTTCTACCTGATCGACCAGGAGAACGTGAACGGCCGTCCACAGCCGCCACGCTCGCCGATCTCCGGTAAACGTCCGCACTCGACTCAGGTCTACCTGATCGACGACCTCGACGAATACGTCGACTGCCTCCAGGACATTCTGGAAGGCGCGAAAGAGCAAGGCATCCCGGCCGACGCCATCGTTAAGGAAAGTGCCCCGGCGCAGTTCGAAGTGAACCTGCACCACGTCGCCGACCCGATCAAGGCCTGCGACTACGCGGTACTGCTCAAGCGTCTGATCAAGAACATCGCTTACGACCATGAAATGGACACCACCTTCATGGCCAAGCCGTACCCGGGCCAGGCCGGTAATGGTCTGCACGTCCACATTTCGATTCTGGATAAAGAAGGCAAAAACATTTTTGCCAGCGAGGATCCCGAGCAGAACGCCGCGCTGCGTCACGCGATCGGCGGTGTGCTCGAGACCCTGCCCGCGCAGATGGCTTTCCTCTGCCCGAACGTCAACTCCTACCGTCGTTTCGGCGCACAGTTCTACGTGCCGAACTCGCCGTGCTGGGGTCTGGACAACCGCACCGTGGCGATTCGCGTACCGACCGGCTCGTCCGATGCCGTGCGTATCGAACACCGCGTGGCCGGCGCCGACGCCAACCCGTACCTGCTGATGGCTTCGGTACTGGCCGGCGTGCACCACGGTCTGACCAACAAGATCGAGCCGGGCGCGCCTGTCGAAGGCAACAGCTACGAGCAGAACGAACAAAGCCTGCCGAACAACTTGCGCGATGCCCTGCGCGAGCTGGACGACAGCGAGGTGATGGCCAAGTACATCGATCCGAAGTACATCGATATCTTCGTCGCCTGCAAGGAAAGCGAGCTGGAGGAGTTCGAACACTCCATCTCCGACCTTGAGTACAACTGGTATCTGCATACCGTTTAAGCGGATTGCTACCAGATAAAACGCCGTCGGCTCTCGCAGCCTACGGCGTTTTTTTATGGCCGAATACACATCCCTGTTAATGGGGTGGATGGCCGCCTTCGGCGGTTCGGGAGCAAGCCCCCTCCCACAGGGATCCGCCTGTGTACACAAAATTTCATCTCACTGGAGATCCATTGTGGGAGGGGGCTTGCTCCCGAAGGCGTACTGGCAGACAACACGGAACCCGGCTCGTACAATGCCCGCTGCCCCGCAGGAGACTTTCATGACGCGTCCCGCCCCCGTTCGCAAACCCCGCGCCCGCAGCCAGGCGCGCATCGATTCGATACTCGACGCCGCGCGCACGCTGCTGGCTGCCGAGGGTGTGGCGAGTCTGTCGATCTACAGCGTCGCCGAACGTGCGCAGATTCCGCCCTCCTCCGTGTACCACTTTTTCGCCAGCGTACCGGCCTTGCTCGAAGCGCTGACGGCGGATGTTCATGCGGCATTTCGCGCCTGCCTGCAAGCGCCGATCGATCACGAAGCGCTGCGCGACTGGCGCGATCTGTCGCGGTTGGTCGAGCAACGGATGCTGGAGATCTACGACGAAGACGCCGCCGCACGCCAGTTGATTCTCGCTCAGCATGGTTTGACCGAAGTGACCCAGGCTGACCGGCAGCACGACATTGAGCTGGGCGACCTGATGCACAAGCTGTTCAATCACCACTTCGAGTTGCCGAGGCTGCCGGAGGATGTTGATGTGTTTGCCTTGGCGATGGAGTTGGGCGACCGGGTGTATGCGCGCTCGGTGCAGCAGCATGGGCAGATCACACCACGCATGGCCGAGGAAGGGATGCGCGTGTTTGATGCTTACATTGGGCTGTATTTGCCGCCGTATCTGCCCAAGCGCTGAGCCATGATCGTTCCCACGCTCTGCGTGGGAATGCAGCCCGTGACGCTCCGCGTCACTGGACGCGGAGCGTCCCTAGAGGCATTCCCACGCGGAGCGTAGGAACGATCACAAAAAACCCCGAAGGGCTCACGCCCTCCGGGGTTGTTTTTTACTCACTGGCTTACAACTTGGCGATCGACACCTCGGTGGATTTCACAAAGGCGATCACTTCGCTGCCCACCACCAGTTCCAGCTCCTTGACCGAACGGGTGGTGATCACCGAAGTGACGATGCCCGAAGCGGTTTGCACGTCGATTTCCGACAGCACGTCGCCGAGGACGATTTCCTTGATCGAGCCTTTGAACTGGTTGCGCACGTTGATGGCTTTAATAGTCATGATATTTCTCCTGAGGTCGAAATAAGCGGCAAGTGGCAAGCTTCAAGCGGCAAGCAAAAGCACAGCGCGTCTACTTGTAACTTGTAGCTTGAAGCTCGCAGCTGCTTCATTGCGCCCAACGCAATTGCGTAGGCAGTGGTGAAACAGGTTCCGGCGCCGGCGGTTCGCCGGGCAGGGACAAAACTCGGTTGAGCACTTCGGTTTCCAGCGCGGCCAGTCGGTGCGAACCGCGTACCCGTGGGCGCGGCAGTTCGACGTGCAGGTCGAGGCCGACTTCGCCGTCCTCGATCAGAATCACCCGGTCGGCAATCGCCACCGCTTCGCTGACGTCGTGGGTCACCAGCAGCACCGTGAAGCCGTGTTGCTGCCAGAGACGTTCGATCAGTTGCTGCATTTCAATGCGGGTCAGCGCGTCCAGTGCGCCGAGCGGTTCGTCGAGCAGCAGCAGCCGTGGCTGATGGATCAGCGCCCGGGCCAGTGCGACGCGCTGCTTCTGTCCGCCAGACAAAGCTGCCGGCCATTCATTGGCGCGATCGGCCAGACCTACCGCTTCCAGCGCCTCCAATGCCTGCGGACGCCAGTTGCCTTTAAGGCCGAGCCCAACGTTGTCGATGATCTTTTTCCACGGCAGCAGACGCGCTTCCTGGAACATCAATCGGGTGTCTTCCCGCGCATCGCTCAGCGGCGCAGATCCGGCGAGCAAGTCACCGCCAGTCGGTTGATCGAGGCCGGCGAGCAAGCGCAGCAAAGTACTTTTGCCGCAGCCACTGCGCCCGACCACCGCGACGAATTGCCCCGCCGGAATATGCAGATCGATGTCACGCAGCACCTGCCGCGAACCGAAGGTTTTCTGCAGGTTGCGCACTGCCAGCGGAATCCCGCGCAGCAGGCGTGGAGGTTGTTGAGCGGTCATGCTGCACCTCCTTTGGCAACCTGATAGGCCGGGTGCCAGCGCAACCACACACGCTCAAGTCCACGGGCGGCGAGGTCGGCGAGTTTGCCGAGCACCGCGTAAAGCAGGATCGCCAGCACCACCACGTCGGTCTGCAAAAACTCCCGGGCGTTCATCGCCAGATAGCCGATGCCGGAGCTGGCGGAAATGGTTTCAGCGACGATCAGCGTCAGCCACATAAAGCCCAGAGCAAAGCGCACACCGACCAGAATCGAAGGCAGCGCGCCCGGCAGAATCACCTGCCAGAACAGGCTGAAACCGCTCAAGCCATAACTGCGCGCCATCTCTACCAGCGCCGGGTCGACATTGCGGATGCCGTGATAAGTGTTGAGGTAGATCGGGAACAACGTGCCCAGCGCCACCAGAAAAATCTTCGCCGACTCGTCGATGCCGAACCACAGGATCACCAGCGGAATCAGCGCCAGGTGCGGCACGTTGCGGATCATCTGTACCGAGCTGTCGAGCAGGCGTTCGCCCCATTTCGACAGGCCGGTGATGAAACCCAGGACCAGACCGATGCTGCCGCCGATGGTGAAACCAAGCGCCGCACGCCAGCCGCTGATCGCCAGATGCGTCCAGATTTCGCCGCTGCGCACCAGGCTCACGCCGGCTTCGATCACCGCCACCGGTGCCGGCAGAATCCGTGTCGACAACCAACCGGCCGACACCGACAACTGCCACACCGCCAGCAACAACACCGGCAACGCCCAGGGCGCGAGGCTGTGGATGATTTTCTTCATGGCGCGCCTCAGCTCTGCGACGCGGCTTTGGGAAGAATGTCGTTGGCGACCATCTCGCCGAACGGGCTGACGTAACCGGCGCTTTTCGGCAGTTCCGGACGCTCGATGTCGAGGTGCGGGAACAGCAGTTCAGCGACGCGATACGACTCTTCGAGGTGTGGATAACCGGAGAAGATAAAGGTGTCGATGCCGAGATCGGCGTATTCCTTCACGCGCGCGGCCACGGTCGGGCCATCGCCAACCAGCGCCGTACCGGCACCGCCGCGCACCAGACCGACACCGGCCCACAGGTTCGGGCTGACTTCGAGGTTGTCGCGGCTGCCACCGTGCAGTGCGGCCATGCGCTGCTGGCCGACCGAATCGAACCGCGCCAGCGACGCTTGAGCGCGAGCGATGGTGTCGTCGTCCAGGTGCGAAATCAAACGATCCGCCGCTTGCCACGCTTCTGCGTTGGTTTCACGGACGATCACGTGCAGACGAATGCCGAAGCGTACGGTGCGGCCGAGTTTGGCGGCTTTGGCGCGAACTTGGGCAATCTTCTCGGCGACGGCTGCTGGCGGCTCGCCCCAGGTCAGCACCATTTCCACTTGTTCGGCGGCCAGATCTTGCGCGGCTTCCGAAGAACCACCGAAGTACAGCGGCGGACGTGGTTGCTGGATCGGCGGATAGAGCAGCTTCGCGCCTTTCACGCTGATGTGCTCGCCGTCGTAATCAACGGTTTCGCCTTCCAGCACTCGGCGCCAGATGCGGGTGAATTCCACCGAGGCTTGATAGCGTTCTTCGTGGCTGAGGAACAGACCGTCGCCAGCCAATTCTTCTGGGTCACCACCGGTTACCAGGTTGAACAGCGCACGGCCGCCGGACAGACGATCCAGTGTCGCTGCCTGCCGCGCCGCGACCGTCGGGGAAATGATCCCGGGGCGCAGCGCAACAAGAAACTTCAGACGCTGGGTCACCGGGATCAGCGACGCCGCCACCAGCCACGAGTCTTCGCAAGAGCGGCCGGTCGGAATCAGCACGCCGCCGAAACCCAGACGATCCGCGGCTTGCGCGACCTGTTGCAGATAACCGTGGTCGACGGCGCGAGCGCCTTCGGCGGTGCCAAGGTAATGGCCGTCACCGTGGGTAGGCAGGAACCAGAAGATATTGAGGCTCATGGAGTGGTCTCCTTGGGGATTCGAATTACAGCGCTTTGGCCACAGCGGCCGGTGGTGTCCAGATCACATCCTTGATGCTCAGCGGCTTGGGAATCAGCTTGAGCTGGTAGAACGTGTCAGCGATTTTCTGTTGCGCGGCGACCACTTCCGGGGTCAGGAACAGCGCGCCGTAGCCCTGGCGTTTCACCGAGGTCAGGGTGATGTCCGCCGGCAGGCCGAGCAGTGGCGCGACTTGTTGAGTCACGTCTTCAGGGTTGGCTTTCGACCACTCACCAACGGCGCGCACTTCCTCAACGAGGGCTTTGATCACCTCAGGATTTTTCTGTGCGTAAGGCTTGGTGGCGAGATAGAACTGGTGGTTGTCGACGATGCCTTTGCCGTCACGCAGGGTGTGCGCCTGCAGTTGTTTCTCGGCGGCAGCCTGGTACGGATCCCAGATGACCCAAGCGTCAACGCTGCCACGTTCGAACGCAGCGCGGGCGTCGGCCGGCGGCAGGAAAACGGTTTGAATGTCGGTGTATTTGAGACCGGCGTCTTCCAGCGCACGCACCAGCAGGTAGTGGACGTTGGAGCCTTTGTTCAGCACGACTTTCTTGCCCTTGAGATCGGCCACCGATTTGATCGGCGAGTCTTTCGGCACAAGGATCGCTTCGCTGTTGGGCGCTGGCGGTTCGTAGGCAACGTAGAGCAGATCAGCGCCAGCAGCCTGAGCGAACACCGGTGGGGTTTCGCCAGTGACACCGAAGTCGATCGAGCCGACGTTCAGACCTTCCAGCAACTGCGGGCCGCCGGGGAACTCAGTCCATTGCACGTCGACGCCTTGGGCGGCCAGACGTTTTTCCAGCGTGCCTTTGGCTTTGAGCAGCACTAGCGTGCCGTACTTCTGATAACCGATCCGAAGTGTCTCGGCTTGAGCTTGAGTAATGGCGCCGAAGGTGACAGCCGCAGCAAACAGAGCGACCAGACCACGACGCAAAAATACAGTGCGCATAGCGCTCTCCTTTTTGCTGTTGGGTTTTGGCTGCACCTGCTTGGCCGTTAGCGGCTGAGTAAGGTGAAGTACATCAAATGCGGGTGAGGCTTAAATGCTCCAGCGAGCACTCAACAAACGTTCGTTCAACAGGCCCGGTTCCAGCGGTTTCGGCCGGCGGGCCATGGCGCCGACAAACTGATCCAGCGCTTCATGCAGACGCTGCTCCAGCGCCGGTGCCAGTTGTGCTGCGGCACTGCCTTCGCCGTAAGCGATCTGGCTGTCCTCGGCGAAAATCCCCTGGAGCATTTCCTGGGCTTTCAGCGCTGACAACACAGGCTTGAGCGCGTAATCGACCACCAACATGTGGGCGATGCTGCCGCCGGTGGCCATCGGCAAAACAATCTTGTGATTCAGGGCACGCTCAGGGAGCAGATCCAGCAGCGTCTTCAACGCGCCAGAAAAAGACGCTTTGTAAACCGGTGTGGCGATCAGCAGGCCGTCGGCGTTTTCAATCTGTTGCAGCAGGTCGAGCACCTTCGGGCTGTCGAAGCGGGCATGGAGCAAATCTTCGGCCGGGAAATCCCGAATCTGATAACTCACCACTTCCACGCCTTGCTGCTGCAACCAACGTTGCGAGCGCTCCAGCAGCACCCCGGAACGGGAGCGCAGGCTGGGACTGCCACCGAGTGAGACAACCAGCATTGAGACGATTCCTTAAGCGTTACAGGCGATTCGCGGGTTGCGATCTCGCTTCGATGGGAGTGACCTTACCAGCTGATTTATATATCCATAAATCATATTTATTCATTTGGTTATGCGTTTTGGAGATATGCGGATTGCTTTGTTTCGGGCGAAAAAAAAGGCCGTCGAAACGGCCTGAAATCCCCTGCTTTGTGGATGCCTCGAAAAGATCGCAGCCTTCGGCAGCTCCTACAGGGAGCGGCGTACTCCTGTAGGAGCTGCCGCAGGCTGCGATCTTTTGATCTTAACGATTCGGCTGTGGCGTCAGGCGCAGATAAGGCTTCACCGCCCGATAGCCCTTCGGAAAGCGCTGCTTGATCTCTTCCTCGTCCTTCAACGAAGGCACGATCACCACCTCATCACCGTCCTGCCAGTTGGCCGGCGTGGCCACTTTGTAGTTGTCGGTGAGTTGCAGCGAATCGATCACCCGCAGAATCTCGTGGAAGTTGCGCCCGGTGCTCGCCGGGTAGGTGATGGTCAGGCGAATCTTTTTGTTCGGATCGATCACGAACAGCGAACGCACGGTCAACGTGTCGTTGGCGTTCGGGTGGATCAGATCGTACAGATCGGAAACCTTGCGATCAGCATCAGCCAGGATCGGGAAGTTGACGATGGTGTTCTGGGTTTCGTTGATGTCTTCGATCCACTTGTGGTGCGAGTCCACCGGGTCGACCGACAGCGCGATGGCTTTGACGCCGCGCTTGCTGAATTCATCCTTGAGTTTGGCGGTGAAGCCCAGCTCGGTGGTGCACACCGGGGTGAAGTCCGCCGGGTGGGAGAACAGCACGCCCCAGCTATTGCCCAGCCACTCGTGAAAACGAATCTTGCCGGCACTGGAATCCTGTTCGAAGTCGGGGGCGATGTCGCCGAGTCTGAGGCTCATGGTGCTGCTCCTGATGAGTTGTTGGAGACCTCAACTGTAGCTCGGGATTTGCCATGATGAAAAAGAATAAATAATCAGATATCTAGATCATAAGTGAATATTAAACATCTGTTCACTGGACGCTGAACGGCATCCCGACGAACATCGGTCGCAAGGTTCGAGAAGGCCTTGAGTTGCAGTAAAGAGGGAAATTCGGGGAGGGCTTACGGGGGTGGGCCTGACTCGAAAACGCAAAAGCCCCGTCCGGCGCGATGCCGGACGGGGCTTTTTTACTTCAGATACTTGAAAACGCTATTACAGCAGCGGCAGCGAGTAGCTGAGGATCAGACGGTTTTCGTCCTGGTCGCGCTGACTGGCGATGTCGTTGCGCCACGAAGCGTTTTTCCACATGAAGCCCACGTTCTTCAACGGGCCTTCCGGGATCACGTACGCTACGGTCAAATCGCGTTCCCACTCGGAAGCGCCGTTCGAGGTTTGAACGCGATTGGCGTTGTAGGTATCGATGTTGTCGCCACGCAGGTAAACCATGCCAGCGGTCAAGCCAGGCACGCCCACTTTGGCGAAGTCATAGGAGTAGCGTGCTTGCCAGGTGCGCTCGCCGGCACGGCCGAACTTCTGGATTTGCATGTCGGTGATGGTGTAGTTCGACGAACCGTCGCCTTGGTTCAGCCACGGGAAGTCGCTGCTGCCGTTGCTGACCTGATAGCCACCACCGAAGGTGTGACCGGCAACGGTGTACAGGAACAAGCCGCTGTACAGGTTGTTGTCGACTTTACCGCGACCGTTGGCGAAACCAGCGTAGCTACCGGTGCTGTAGTAAGCAGGCGTGTCGCCGTTGGCACCGTCATCGGAGCTGTTGAAGTAACGCAGATCGGACTTCAACACGCCCGGGCCGATTGCCCAGTTGTGAACCAGACCCAGGAAGTGTTGCTTGTAGAAATCTTCCAGGTTGCCGTAGTAGTACTGGGCAGTCAGGTCTTTGGTGATTTTGTAGTCACCACCGGCGTAGATGAACTTGTTGCTGTCGCGACCGCTGACGGTTGGGCTGTTAGCGCCACCAATCGACAGTTGCTCGTTGTTGCTGGAGTTACGACCTTTCACAGCTTCGATCTGACCACCGACCAGGGTCAGGTCTTTGATGTCGCCGGAAGTGATCTGGCCACCCTGCCAGGTTTGTGGCAGCAGACGACCGTCGTTGGTCACGATGACCGGCAGTTTTGGCTGCAGGGTGCCCAATTTCAGTTCGGTCTGGGAGATCTTGGCTTTGGCAGTCAGGCCCAGGCTCGAGTAGTTATCAACCGCTTCGCCGTTGGACTTGCTCGGGAACACAGTGCCGCCGTAAGAGGTAGCAGTAGCGCCGTTAGTGCCGCCGCCCGAATCCAGCTTGATGCCCAGCAGGCCGATGGCGTCGATACCGAAGCCGACGGTGCCTTGGGTGTAACCGGAGATGAAACGCAGATCGAAGCCTTGGCCCCACTCTTCGTTCTTGCTCTGAACACCGGCCGCTTTGTTGGCGGGAGTACCAGCAGCGCTGTCACGGTTATCAGTGTTGATGTAGAAGTTACGCAGCCCCAGTGTGGCCTTGCTGTCTTCGATGAAACCGGCGGCGCCTGCCTGCTGCGCCATAACCCCTACGGCCACAGCCAGGGCCAAGGTGGACTTGTTCATGTATAGCTCCTCTCGTTTCTAATTTTTGTGTTCCTGGCCCGGGGTCTGATGCCCTGGATCCTAAGATGCGCGATTAGCGCCAGACCGTGACTGACAAGTCAATCGTAACCTCGTGTGTCTACGACCAAGGTCTAATCGCAGTTATTTGAGTCCGTGCACAGTACTGATTTCCTGTTAACCCCAAAAAGAATTATTTCATTCTTTTTAATACCATTCGGGAATATGGCCCAGTAATGGCCACCTGCAACGGGATACAGGATATCGGCTACTAAGCTCATTCCTAAATGGTATTTGTTAGCCTTTTTTTAGATCGATTAGCTTTGGCGTATTCAAATCACGTCAAACCCTATCCAAAAGGCGACGCCATCATGGCTAAACGGGCACTATCGAGTCAATTTGTTACAGTTTGTGTATCGGCGATATTTTCTTTTTCCGCACAGGCAGCCAACCTCACCGTTGGCTACCAAACCGGCATCGACCCGAGCAAAGTCCCGCAGGCTGACGGTGTCTACGAGAAAACCATCGGCGAGAAGATCGACTGGCGTCGTTTTAACAGCGGCCCGGAAGTTGTGACAGCCATTGCTTCGGGCGACGTGCAGATCGGCAACCTCGGTTCCAGCCCGTTGGCGGCGGCGGCCTCGCGTAATCTGCCGATCGTGGCGTTCATTGTTTCGGCGCAGATCAACGCCGCCGAAGCACTGGTGGTGCGCAATGGCAGCGGCATCAATTCTCCGCAGGATCTGGTCGGCAAGACCATCGCCACACCGTTCGTTTCCACCTCGCATTACAGCCTGCTCGGTGCCCTGAAGCATTGGGGTCTGGACGCTTCGAAAGTCAAAGTGGTGAACCTGCAACCGGCAGAAATCGCCGCGGCGTGGAAGCGTGGCGATATTGATGGCGCGTTTGTCTGGTCGCCGGCGCTGGGTGAAATCCGCAAGACCGGCAAGACCTTGACCGATGCTGCGCAAGTTGGCCAGTGGGGCGCGCCGACCTTTGAAGTGTGGGTCGCACGCAAGGACTTTGCCGAGAAGCACCCGGACGTCGTGGCCAAATTCGCCAAGGTCACGCTGGACTCGTTTGCTGATTACGCGGCGCACAAAGACAGCTGGACGGCTGACTCGGTGCCTGTACAGAAAATCGCCAAACTGACCGGTGCCAATGCCGCCGACGTGCCGGAATTGCTCGCCGGCTCCACATTCCCGGATGCCAAGGCACAACAGACCACGGCGCTGCTGGACGGCGGCACGGCGAAGGCGATTGGCGAGACGGCGAAGTTTTTGAAGGAACAGGGCAAGGTTGAGACGGTGCTGCCGGATTATTCGCCGTACGTGAGCGCGAAGTTCATCACCGAGTAATTGATCGTTCCCACGCTCCGCGTGGGAATGCATCCCGGGACGCTCCGCGTCCCATCAAACGCGAACGCGGAGCGTCCGTTGAGGCATTCCCACGCAGAGCGTGGGAACGATCGATGAACCGGGTCAGAGGGTTTTTTCGAAGATCTTCGAGTTGCGCTGGTAGTTGTACAGCGACGCCCGTGCCGCTGGCAGGCGCTCAACGCTGCTTGGCTCGAAGCCACGTTCGCGGAACCAGTGCGCGGTGCGCGTGGTAAGTACGAACAACGTTTTCAAGCCCTGCGCCCGCGCACGTGTCTCGATGCGCTCCAGCAATTCATCGCCGCGACGACCGTGGCGATATTCCGGGTTCACTGCCAGGCACGCCAGCTCACCGGCGTCCGATTCGGCAATCTGATACAGCGCCGCACAGGCGATGATCATGCCTTCACGTTCGACCACGCTGAACTGCTCGATTTCGCGTTCCAGCACTTCGCGCGAACGACGCACCAGAATCCCCTGCTCTTCCAGCGGACTGATCAAGTCGAGCAAACCGCCGACGTCTTCAATCGCCGCTTCGCGTACCAACTCGAATTGCTCTTGCGCGACCAGCGTACCGCCACCGTCACGGGTAAACAGCTCGGTCAGCAGCGCACCGTCTTCGACGTAACTGACGATATGGCTACGCGCGACACCGCCACGGCACGCTTCGGCAGCGGCATCGAGCAGTTCCGCCTGATAGTTGCTGCCGAGACGCTGCAAATGCGCCGGCACTTGTTGCGGGCGCAGTTCGCGCACCAGTTTGCCGTTTTCGTCGATCAGGCCGAGGTCAGCGCCGAACAGCAGCAGCTTATCTGCACCCAGATCAATGGCGGCGCGGGTAGCGACGTCTTCGCAGGCGAGGTTGAAGATTTCACCGGTCGGCGAGTAGCCCAGCGGCGACAGCAGCACAATCGAACGCTCATCGAGCAGGCGATTGATACCCTTGCGGTCGACCCGGCGCACTTCGCCGGTGTGGTGATAGTCGACGCCCTCAAGCACGCCGATTGGCCGCGCGGTAACGAGGTTGCCGCTGGCCACGCGCAGACGCGAGCCCTGCATCGGCGACGAGGCCATGTCCATCGACAGCCGCGCTTCGATGGCAATGCGCAACTGACCGACCGCGTCGATCACACACTCCAGCGTCGCGGCATCGGTGATGCGCATGCCGTGATGGTAATGCGGGGTCAGGCCGCGCGCGGCGAGGCGGGTTTCAATCTGCGGGCGCGAACCGTGCACCAGCACCAGCCGCACGCCAAGGCTGTGCAGCAAGACCAAGTCGTGGACGATGTTGCCGAAGTTCGGATGCTCCACGCCGTCACCGGGCAGCATGACGACGAAGGTGCAGTCGCGGTGGGCATTGATGTAAGGGGACGCGTGACGAAGCCAATTAACGTATTCGGGCATGAACCTGGGCCTGTAATAAATAGCAGCCGGAAAAAGGGCGAAACGGAAAACGCACAGCGGGCTGATGGTTATCGTCGGAACAGGCTTGGCGACACGCGCGCTCTCCTCATGAATACGGGTTCAATTCCCACAAATTTAACGACCTCCCCCTGTAGGAGCTGCCGCAGGCTGCGATCTTTTGATCTTGAAACCAACATCAAAAGATCGCAGCCTTCGGCAGCTCCTACAAGGGAGGCGTTCAATTCTTCAGGCAGTAATGTTCAATCAGTTGCCGTAATAGATGCACGGTAGGCTGCAAACGTGACATTTCAAGGTACTCGCCGGGCTGATGCGCGCAGGCGATGTCGCCGGGACCGAGGACGATGGTTTCGCAGCCGAGGCGCTGAAGATAAGGCGCTTCGGTGCCGAACGCTACTGCTTCGGCGCTATGACCGGTGAGCTTTTCGGCGATGCGCACCAGTTCGGCGTCTGCATCCTGCTCGAACGGCGGAACTTCCGGGAACAACGGTTTGTAATCGATCTTCACCTGATGCCGCTCGGCCACCGGGTTCAGCTTGCGCAGAATCTCCGCGCGCAGCACCTTCGGATCCATGCCCGGCAGCGGCCGCAGGTCGAACTCCAGCGAACACTGGCCGCAAATCCGGTTGGGATTATCGCCACCATGAATGCAACCGAAGTTCATCGTCGGCTGCGGCACGCTGAACTGCGGGTTGTTGAATTCACGCTGCCACAACAGGCGCAGACCGCGCAGTTCGCCGATCGCATCGTGCATCGCCTCAAGAGCGCTGTGGCCCAGGCGCGGATCCGACGAATGGCCGCTCTGCCCGAGTATGTCGATGCGCTCCATCATGATGCCTTTGTGCATGCGGATCGGCTTGAGCCCGGTCGGCTCGCCGATCACCGCCGCACGCCCCAGCGGACGCCCGGCCTCGGCCAGCGCGCGGGCGCCGGACATCGAGCTTTCTTCATCGCAGGTGGCGAGGATCAACAGCGGTTGCTTGAACGGTTGATCGAGCAGCGGCAACACCGCTTCGATGATCAGCGCGAAAAAGCCCTTCATGTCGCAACTGCCGAGGCCGACCCAGCGGCCATCGACTTCGGTCAATTTCAGCGGATCGGTCTGCCACAACGCATCGTCGTACGGCACCGTGTCGCTGTGCCCGGCCAGCACCAGCCCGCCGGGGCCGCTGCCGAAACTGGCGAGCAGGTTGAATTTGCCGGGGCTGACTTGCTGGATATCGCAGCTGAAACCCAGATCACCCAGCCAGCCGGCGAGCAAATCGATCACCGCGCGGTTGGACTGATCAAGGTTCGGTTGGGTACAGCTGACCGACGGCGCGGCGATCAGCGCAGCGAACTGGTCTTGCATGGACGGCAAAGGCATCGCTGACTCCAACTCCCGATTTGAAGTCCATCATAGAACCATCCGGCGTCAGGAATAAACCGCCGCAGGGCGTAGGACGAATCAGTCCTGTACACTGCACGGCCTTGGCAGCCACATATTCCCCGGCTGCGCTCCCGATCCTGGATTTTCCGGCCATGCAGAAAGAAACCGAAATCAAACTCCGCGTCAGCCGCGAAACCCTCGCTGCCCTGCGCGAGCACCCGTTACTGAAAAAACGCAACAAAAGTGGCTGGGAACGCCGTGAGTTGATGAACCAGTACTTCGACACCCCCGAGCGCGATCTGGCTCAGGCCAAAGTTGCCCTGCGCCTGCGCAAGGACGGTGACGAAGTGATTCAGACCCTCAAGACCCGTGGCCAGAGCGTCGCCGGTCTGTCCGAGCGTAATGAATACGACTGGAAGTTGCCGAAAGCCAAACTCGACGTGAAGAAACTCGACGGCGAATGCTGGCCCGAGTCGCTGGCCGAGCTGGACAAGAAAACCCTCAAGCCGATCTTCACCACCGATTTCGTCCGCGAACGCGCCGAAATCGCCTGGGGCCGTGGCAAGAGCAAAGTGGTTATCGAAGCCGCGCTGGATCTCGGTCACGTTGTAGTCGGCAAGCAGAAAGAAGAAATCTGCGAGCTGGAACTGGAACTGCGCGAAGGCGAGCCTGCTGCGCTGCTGGAACTGGCCGCTGAACTGGCCGCTACCCTCGCGCTGATGCCGTGCGATATCAGCAAGGCTGAGCGCGGTTATCGTCTGTACGACGCCAACAGCTACTCGCTGAGCCTGCCGGCGCCAGAGCTGACCCCGGAAACCCAGCTCGACGACGCCTTTGCCGCGCTGAGCTGGCACTTGCTCGGCAGCAGCCAGCGTCTGGCTGAACAGTACCGTTTCAACGGCCATTGGCGCCTGTTGCTCGACTGGGTCGAGAACCTCGCGGAAATGCGCGCCCTGCTCAGCAGCCTCGGCCAGGCCGCGCCGCGTCAGTCGACCCACGACTTGCGCGTTGCGCTGGATGCGTTGCTGGAAGACTGGCGCCCGCTGGTGCAGGCCGGTGTCGAAGACGAAGACGTGCGCAAAGCCGCGCCGGAGCAGTTCCTCGAAGAACTCGAAGACCCGCGTTGGGGCCTGTTCTCGCTGAACACTTCGCGCTGGTTGCTGGCTCGCACCTGGACCGCCGAGCGTAACGTGCGTGGTAATCGTCAGGGCGGCGCGCAGTTGCACAGTTGGTTGCCGCGCACCTTGGGTGAAGAAGCGACCGCCCTGCAATTGCAGCGTTATCAGCAGCAGCCGGAAGATCTGGCTGAGCAACTGCCGCGTATCGAGCGCATTCAGGTCTGGCTGCACCACGCACGCAACGTGCTGGAGATCCCGGAAATGGATCGCCTGTACGGCGAACTGAACAAACTGGCACAACTGGCCAACGAGCCGACGATCACTGACGAACTGCTTGATGCACGCAAGCAGCAGGCGATTGCGGTTTACCAGAATCGTGCGTGGAAAATGCTGCTGCGCATGTAACACCCCTGTGATGATGGTGATCGTTCCCACGCTCCGCGTGGGAATGCAGCCCGGGACGCTCCGCGTCCCAAAGCGGACGCAGAGCGTCCATTGAGGCGTTCCCACGCAGAGCGTGGGAACGATCAGTGGGAACGATCAGGGTCAAACCGGGAGGCTGGTGGTGGATTTGATCTCCGACAGCGCCACAATCGAATTCACTTCCTGAATCCCCGGCACCAGCGACAACTTCTCGAAGAAGAACCGCTCATACGCCTCAATGTCCGCCGCGACGATCCGCAACAAAAAATCCACCGCGCCCATCAGCACATAACACTCCAGCACCTCCGGAAAGCCGCGAATCGCTTCGGTGAATTCGGTGAAGTTCGAACGCCCGTGCGCGTTGAGTTTGATCTCGGCAAAGATCTGCGTGTTCAGGCCAATCTTCTTGCGATCAAGCAAGGTCACTTGGCCACGAATGATGCCCTCCTCCTTCATCCGCTGAATCCGCCGCCAGCACGGCGATTGCGAGAGGCCGACCTGCTCGGCGATCTGCGCGCTCGACAGTGAAGCGTCCTCTTGCAGCAGGGCGAGAATCTTGCGGTCGTAGCTGTCCAGCTCACTGTGCATAGAAAAACCTCTAATCAACAGTCTTGCGAATTGATCCATTCGATCAATCGCCAATATCGCCGATCATAGCCAAGAAATACCCCGCACCGAATGTAAAAATTCCTCCAGAGAATTTGGAGACTCGTCATGCCGCACCTCGAAGCCGTCACCACCACGCCCACCCGCGCCGACGTCTGGAACGTCAGCAACGCCCATTGCCTGGCGCAATATCAAATCCTCGCCGAAGCCGAGCCGGATTTGCTGGTGCGGGTGCTGAATCTGTTCGCCCTGCAATTCCTCACGCCCGAACAGGTCAACGTGCAGCGCATGGACGATCTAATGTCGATCGACATTGTCATGGGCGGACTCAGCTGGCATCGCGCGCAACTGATCGCGGAAAAACTTCGTAACCTGATCAGCGTCTGCTCAGTGGATCTGCAAAACGCCGACAACGCTTGGGATGCGCCTGCACAAGCGGCCGGCTGACAAATCCGGCAACGGCTTCGTCGGGTAGTGGCCCAACGGTCTGCCCGGCCGCGACTATCCTTTTGCGCACTGTCGTTTAAAAGGAAGCCCGCATGTCCGTTCAATTCGCCACTCAGGACCGCTGGCTGGAACTCAATGATGTGCTGCGTGAACTGGTCGCCCAAGGCTTTATTTGCCAGGACGCGGCGGAGCAGGCGCTGAATGCGCGCCGCCGTCACGCCGCAAATGGCCAGATGCACCCGCTGGAATTTATCGCCAGCCAGCAACTCGACGACCTCAGCCGTCCGGGCAAACACCTCGACCTGGAAAGCCTGACTTTGTGGCTGGCGCAACAGGCCGGCCAGGCGTATTTGCGCATCGATCCGCTGAAGATCAACGTCGCAGCGATCACGCCCTTGATGTCTTACGCCTTCGCGCAACGGCACAAGATTCTCGCCGTAGCGGTCGACCGTGATGCGGTGACTGTGGCCAGCGCCCAGCCTTACGTGACTGGTTGGGAAGCCGATCTGACTCACGTGCTGAAACTGCCGATCAAACGAGTGGTGGCCAACCCGGCGGACATCCAGCGCTTCAGCGTCGAGTTTTTCCGGCTGGCAAAATCGGTCAGCGGCGCCAGCAATGCCGATGCGCAGAGCGGCAACCTCGGCAACTTCGAACAACTGCTCAACCTCGGCGCCAGCGATCAGGAGCCGGACGCCAACGACGCGCACATCGTCAACATTGTCGACTGGCTGTTCCAGTACGCCTTCCAGCAACGCGCCAGCGATATCCACATCGAACCGCGAAGGGAACAAGGCACCGTGCGCTTTCGCATCGACGGCGTGCTGCACAATGTCTATCAATTTCCGCCGCAGGTGACCATGGCGATCGTCAGTCGCCTGAAAAGCCTCGGGCGGATGAACGTCGCCGAAAAACGCAAACCGCAGGACGGCCGGGTCAAGACCAAGACCCCGGAGGGCGGCGAAGTTGAGTTACGCCTGTCGACGCTGCCCACAGCGTTCGGCGAGAAAATGGTCATGCGGATTTTTGATCCGGAAGTGCTGCTCAAGGATTTCGATCAACTGGGTTTCAGCGCCGACGATCTGCGGCGCTGGCAGGACATGACCCGCCAGCCCAACGGCATCATCCTGGTCACCGGGCCGACAGGTTCGGGCAAGACCACAACGCTGTACACCACGCTGAAAAAACTGGCGACGCCGGAAGTGAACCTCTGCACCATCGAAGACCCGATCGAAATGGTCGAGCCGGCGTTCAACCAGATGCAGGTGCAGCACAACATCGACCTGAGCTTCGCCGCCGGGGTGCGTGCACTGATGCGGCAAGACCCGGACATCATCATGATCGGCGAGATCCGCGATCTGGAAACCGCCGAAATGGCGATTCAGGCAGCGCTCACCGGGCACTTGGTGCTGTCGACGTTGCACACCAACGACGCACCCAGCGCGATCAGCCGTCTGCTCGAACTCGGCGTGCCGCATTATCTGATCAAAGCCACCGTGCTCGGCGTTATGGCCCAGCGTCTGGTGCGCACGCTGTGCCCGCACTGCAAGGCACCGCAGACGCTGGAGGAAGAAGACTGGCAAACCCTGACCCGCCCGTGGCAAGCGCCGCTGCCGGGCAATGCGCAACGGGCGATCGGTTGTGTGGAGTGCCGCGACACCGGTTATCACGGCCGCGCCGGGGTTTACGAAATCATGCAACTGAGCGACAGCCTCAAAACGTTTATCACCCCGGACACCGATCTGGCGGCGATTCGACGTCAGGCGTTCAAGGAAGGCATGCGCAGCTTGCGTCTGTCCGGCGCGCAGAAAGTCGCGGCGGGGCTGACCACGATTGAGGAAGTGTTGCGGGTCACGCCGCAAAGTGAGCTCAAGTAGGCCCATAGGGAACTGGATCGGGGCTTGGCAATCCAACGCCCTAGTTAACCCCCAGGAGTCACCTCATCATGCGTCTCAAACTTGCTGTCGCCACCTTGGCCCTGCTGTCCCTTCCCGTTGGTTCGGCCATGGCGGACAGCTTTTGGCGTAACGTCATTTCGTCCGGTGCGACCACCGGTTCGACCTACCTGACCTTCAAGGATCACAAACTGATCATCGCCGCACAGGACGATGCCGGCAGCTTCGTCGCCAGCGACGGCGGCATTCGCGGGCCATACCTGGAAGCCGCGATGCAGAAAGTACGCGCCGACAACCCGGGCCTGCAGGCCACGGACATGGAACTGGCGAATGCGATTCTGGCCAAGAACGCCGTGGCTTCCGAGTAACTCAAAAACAAAAGATCGCAGCCTGCGGCAGCTCCTACAGGGAAATGCATTCCAAAGTAGGAGCTGCCGAAGGCTGCGATCTTTTGATCTTCAGCGGTAATCGTCCACCGGCACGCACGCGCAATACAGGTTGCGATCGCCGTAAACGTTGTCCACCCGATTCACCGCTGGCCAATACTTGTGCGCTTTGGTGTGCGCATCCGGGGTGATGCCTTGTTCGATGCTGTACGGCCGCTCCCACACCCCGGTGACATCCGCCAAGGTATGCGGCGCGCGTTTCAACGGATTGTCTTCTGCCGGCCAGTTACCGTTTTGCACTTCGGTGATTTCCGCACGAATGCTCAGCATCGCGCCAATAAACCGATCCAGCTCAGCCTTCGACTCGCTCTCGGTCGGCTCGACCATCAACGTTCCCGGCACCGGGAATGACATGGTCGGCGCATGGAAGCCGTAATCCATCAGACGTTTGGCGACGTCCTCTTCACTGATCCCGGTCTGCGCCTTCAACGGCCGTAAATCCAAAATACATTCATGCGCCACCCGCCCGTTACGCCCTGTGTACAACACCGGGAACGCGCCGGATAAATGCTGCGCCAGGTAATTCGCCGCGAGAATCGCCACCTCGCTGGCATCGGCCAATTGCGGGCCCATCATGGCGATGTACATCCAGCTGATCGGCAAAATACTCGCGCTGCCCCACGGCGCGGCACTGACCGCGCCGTTCTGCGCCAGCGGCCCGTCGATTGGCACCACCGGGTGATTGGCAACGAACGGCGCCAAATGCGCACGAATCCCGATCGGTCCCATGCCCGGCCCGCCGCCGCCATGAGGAATGCAGAAGGTCTTGTGCAAATTCATGTGCGAGACGTCGGCACCAATGTCCGCCGGCCGCGCCAGCCCGACCTGCGCGTTGAGGTTGGCGCCGTCCATGTACACCTGACCGCCGTGTTGGTGGATCACTTCGCAGATTTCGCTGATGCCCTCCTCGTACACACCATGGGTCGACGGATACGTCGCCATCAAGCACGCCAACTTATCCCCAGCCTCAGCGGCTTTGGCTTTCAAATCTTCCAGATCAACGTTGCCCTCCGCGTCGCACTCGACGATCACCACGCGCATCCCGGCCATCTGCGCCGACGCCGGGTTGGTGCCGTGGGCTGACGAAGGAATCAGGCAAATATCCCGAGCGCCCTGTTGCCGGCTCTCGTGATATTTGCGAATCGCCAGCAGCCCGGCGTATTCGCCCTGCGCACCGGAGTTGGGCTGCATGCAGATCGCATCGAAACCGGTGATCGCGCAGAGCCAGCGCTCCAGCTCCTCGATCATCAGCGTGTAACCGACGGCTTGCTCGCGCGGCACGAACGGATGCAGGTTGGCGAATTGCGGCCAGGTGATCGGGATCATCTCGCTGGTGGCGTTGAGTTTCATGGTGCAGGAGCCCAGCGGGATCATCGACTGGTTGAGCGCCAGATCCTTGTTCTCCAGTTGTTTGAGGTAGCGCAGCATCTCGGTTTCGCTGTGGTGCGCGTTGAAGACCGGATGGCGCAGGTACGGCGTTGTGCGCTGAAGGTTGTCGGGGATGCCCGAGGTCAGCGCCTCGGCGTCGAGATCGTCGACGCTCAAGCCGTGATCAGCCCCAAGCAAGACATCGAACAGTTTCGCCACGGTCGTTTCATCGCAGGTCTCGTCAAGGCTCAGCCCGACGCGGCCACGGCCGAGAATCCTCAGATTGATCTGCGCAGTCTGAGCGCTTTGAATAATCGCGGTTTGTGCGCCACCAACGTCGAGCGTCAGCGTGTCGAAAAACTGCGCGTTCAGGCGTTTCAGCCCATGCCGTTCAAGCCCCGCCGCCAGAATGCAGGTGAGCCGGTGAACCCGCTGAGCGATGCGTTTCAGACCTTCCGGGCCGTGATACACCGCGTAGAAACTGGCGATATTCGCCAACAGCACCTGCGCTGTGCAGATGTTCGAGTTGGCCTTCTCGCGGCGGATATGTTGCTCGCGGGTTTGCAGGGCCATGCGCAACGCGACGTTGCCCCGAGCGTCTTTCGACACACCGATGATCCGCCCCGGAATCGCCCGTTTATATTCCTCACGACTGGCAAAAAATGCCGCGTGCGGGCCGCCATAACCCATCGGTACGCCGAACCGTTGCGATGAACCGAACACTACATCGGCGCCCAACTCACCCGGCGGGGTCAGCAACAGCAAACTCAACAAATCCGTGGCGACGCAGGCCAGCGCTTGCTGCGCGTGCAAGTGATCGATCAATGAACGCAGATCACGCACTTCGCCGTGGGTGTCGGGATATTGCAGCAGCGCACCGAATACCTGGTGCTGCTTCAAGTTATCCACAGCGTCGATGATCAGCTCAAAGCCGAAGCCCTCGGCGCGGGTCTGCACCACGGAAATGGTCTGCGGATGACAGTTCTCATCGACGAAAAACAGATTGCTCTTCGACTTCGCCACACGCTTGGCCAAGGCCATGGCTTCAGCCGCTGCCGTGGCTTCATCGAGCAGCGAGGCGTTGGCCAATTCGAGGCCGGTGAGGTCGATGGTCAGTTGCTGGAAATTCAGCAGCGCTTCGAGCCGGCCTTGGGCGATCTCCGGTTGATACGGCGTGTACGCGGTGTACCAACCGGGATTTTCCAGCACGTTGCGCAAGATGACGGTCGGCGTCAGGGTGCCGTGGTAGCCCATACCGATCAGGCTGCTCCACACCTGATTCTGCTCGGCATAACCGCGCAGTTTGGCCAGCGCCGCTTGTTCGTCCAGCGCCGGCGGCAGATCGAGTGCGCGATTGAAGCGGATGCCCGGCGGCACAGTCTGTTCGATCAGTTCGGCGCGACTGCCGAGGCCGAGGCTGTCGAGCATCGCTTGTTGCTCGGCGGCATCCGGGCCGAGGTGACGACGCAGAAAAGCATCGGGATCGCGTAACTGGCTCAAGGACGGCAACTGGGACATGACGGGCTCTCTCTTGGCTGGCGCTCGGCGTCAATGCATCACGGTCAAACCAGCATAGCAGTGCCCTTGAAGATCAAAAGATCGCAGCCTTCGGCAACTCCTACAAGGTCTACACCATCCCCCTGTAGGAGCTGCCGAAGGCTGCGATCTTTTGATCCTGAAAAAAAAGCCCCGACAAGTCGGGGCTTTGGGTATTGCTTAATGCTTACTCGCCGATAGCAGCCTTGTAAGCGCCGGCATCCAGCAGCTTGTCCAGCTCAGCCGCGTCGGTTGGCTTGATCTTGAAGATCCACGCGCCGTACGGGTCGGAGTTCAGCAGTTCAGGCGAACCACCCAGCTCTTCGTTGACGGCAATCACTTCACCGCCGATCGGCGCGTAGATGTCGGAAGCGGCTTTCACCGACTCAACCACACCGGCCTGATCTTGTGCAGCGAAGACTTTGCCGACTTCAGTCAGCTCGACGAACACCACATCACCCAGCGCTTCCTGCGCGTGATCGCTGATGCCCACAGTGACGGTGCCGTCGGCTTCCAGACGGGCCCATTCATGACTTTCGGCAAAACGCAGGTCGGCAGGGATATCGCTCATCTTCGGTGTCCTCGAGAAATTGTCAGCGGTCGTGCCCGCCGGAAAAGGTTAGATCAAAGTTTTGCCATGGCGGACGAAGGTCGGTTTGACCACGCGTACCGGGTACCACTTGCCACGGATTTCCACTTCGGCGCGGTCGGCGGTTGCCATCGGAACACGCGCCAGGGCAATCGATTTGCTTAGCGTAGGGGAGAAACTACCACTGGTGATCTCTCCTTCGCCAACATCGGCGATACGAACCACTTGATGAGCGCGCAAAACACCGCGCTCTTCCAGCACCAGACCGACCAGTTTGTGCGCCACGCCAGCGGCTTTTTCCGCCTCCAGGGCAGCACGGCCGATGAACTGGCGCGAGGCCGGTTCCCAGGCGATGCTCCAGGCCATGTTCGAGGCCAGCGGCGAAACGTCCTGATCGATGTCCTGACCGTAGAGGTTCATCCCGGCTTCAACGCGCAAGGTGTCGCGAGCGCCGAGGCCGATCGGGGAAATGCCGGCGCCAACCAGATCGTTGAAGAAACCCGGAGCCTGATTGGCTGGCAGGACGATTTCCAGACCGTCTTCACCGGTGTAACCGGTGCGCGCGATGAACCAGTCGCCGTCGGTATAGCCTTCGAAGGGTTTGAGGTGCTGGATCAGCGTGGCGCGGGATTGGGTCACCAGCTCGGCAATCTTGTGCCGGGCTTGCGGGCCTTGAATGGCCAGCATCGCCATCTCGGAACGCTCATGCAAATGCACGTCGTAGCCGGAAAGTTGCGCGTTCATCCACGCCAGATCCTGATCGCGGGTGGACGCGTTGACTACCAGTCGATAACCCTCGTCGAGGCGGTAGACGATCATGTCGTCGACGATGCCGCCACGCTCGTTGAGCATGGTGCTGTACAACGCACGGCCGGGGCGGTGCAGGCGTTCGACGTCATTGGCCAGCAAATGCTGAAGCCAGGCCTTGGCCTGGTTGCCGGTGACATCGATCACGGTCATATGGGATACATCGAACACCCCGCAATCGCGGCGCACCTCGTGGTGCTCCTCGACCTGCGAGCCGTAATGCAGTGGCATGTCCCAACCGCCAAAATCGACCATCTTCGCGCCTAGGGCGAGATGCAGGTCATACAGAGGCGTACGCTGTCCCATGGGTTTCTCCTTCCGGGCGTGGCGAAGGTGCGGACAGCCGCTGCACGGGCGAAAGCCTTGAAATAGAAGGCTCTCAGCCGATTCCAGCGAACGGGTCTGTCAGACGAACCGCACCGAATGCCGCGCATTGTAGCCGCATGATTCAGGACTCACTACTAAGTGTTTCGATGCGCCGAGCGGCGAATCAGGCCGATGACCGGCAACAGTCCGACCAAAACCAGGGTCAGCGCCGGCAACGACGCCCGCGCCCATTCGCCTTCGCTGGTCATTTCAAAGATGCGCACGGCCAGCGTGTCCCAGCCAAACGGGCGCATCAGCAGGGTCGCGGGCATTTCCTTGAGCACATCGACGAACACCAGCAGCGCGGCGCTCAACGTGCCGGGCAACAACAACGGCAGATACACTTTGAAAAACAGTCGTGGCCCACTGACACCGAGGCTACGTGCCGCTTCGGGCAAAGACGGCCGTATACGCGCCAGACTGTTTTCCAGTGGGCCGTAGGCGACCGCAATAAAGCGCACCAGATACGCCATCAACAACGCCGCGAGACTGCCGAGCAGCAAGGGTTTGCCCGCACCACCGAGCCAGCCGGAGAGCGGAATCACCAATTCGCGATCGAGATAACTGAACGCGAGCATGATCGACACTGCCAACACCGAACCCGGCAGGGCGTAACCGAGATTGGCCAGACCCACGCCAGAGTTGATCGCCGGCGTCGGCGCCAGTCGCCGGGCGAAGGCCAGTAACAACGCAACGCTGACGGTGATCAACGCCGCCATGCCGCCCAGATACAGGGTGTGCAGGATCAGCCCGGCATAGCGCTCATCGAGATCGAAACGCCCGCGCTGCCAGAACCAGACGATCAGTTGCAGCATCGGAATCACGAAGGCGCAGGCGAACACCAGTCCGCACCAGCTCATCGCCGCGAGGGCTTTGAATCCGCGCAGGTGATACAGCGCTTTCACCCGAGGCCGCTCGTTGCTCGCGCGGTTGGCCCCGCGTGCGCGACGTTCGCCGTACAGCACCAGCATCACCACCAACAGCAACAGGCTGGCCAGTTGCGCCGCGCTCGACAGACTGAAGAAGCCGTACCAGGTTTTGTAGATCGCGGTGGTGAAGGTATCGAAGTTGAACACCGACACCGCGCCGAAATCGGCGAGGGTTTCCATCAGCGCCAGCGCCACACCGGCACCAATCGCCGGGCGCGCCATCGGCAACGCTACGCGCCAGAAGGCTTGCCACGGCGATTGACCGAGCACCCGCGCGGCTTCCATCAAGCCTTTGCCCTGCGCGAGAAACGCGGTGCGCGCCAGCAGGTAAACGTACGGGTAGAAAACCAGCACCAGCACGATAATCACCCCGCCGGTGGAGCGCACGCGGGGCAGGCGCAGGCCTGTGCCGAACCATTCGCGCAGCAGGGTTTGCACGGGGCCGGCGAAGTCGAGCAGGCCGACGAAGACGAAGGCCAGCACGTACGCGGGAATGGCGAAGGGCAGCATCAGCGCCCAGTCGAGCCAGCGCCGTCCGGGGAATTCGCAGAGGCTGGTGAGCCAGGCGAGGCTGACGCCGAGCAGCGTCACGCCGACACCGACGCCGAGTACCAGCGTCAAGGTGTTGCCGAGCAGGCGCGGCATCTGGGTTTGCCACAGGTGCGACCAGATTTGTTGATCAATGGTTTGCCAGGACAGCAGCAGAACGCTCAGGGGTAACAGCACCAACGCGGCGACAGCGAAGACGATGGGGTACCAGCGGCGTTGGGCGGGGTGGGCCACTTCAAAGGTCTCGCGGGGAAATCGTGGAGTGTAAGGAAGAAAGCGAAAAGATCGCAGCCTCCGGCAGCTCCTACATTGGGAAATGTGATCACCCTGTAGGAGCTGCCGAAGGCTGCGATCTTTTGATCTTTACAGCAACAGACTCAGTTCCAACCCGCCCGATCCATCATCCGGATCGCCTCAGCCTGACGCTTGCCCGCCACTTCCACCGGCAAGGTGTCCGCAATGAACTTGCCCCACGCCGCCACTTCTTCCGAAGGCGCGACCGCCGGGTTGGCCGGGAATTCCTGGTTCACGTCAGCAAAAATCTTCTGCGCTTCCGGCGTGGTCATCCATTCAACCAGAGCCTTGGCCGCTTCCGGGTGCGGCGCATGTTTGGTCAGGCCAATACCCGACAGGTTCACGTGCACACCGCGATCCGCCTGATTCGGCCAGAACAGTTTCACCGGCAGCTCCGGCTTCTGCTTGTGCAGGCGACCGTAGTAGTAAGTGTTGACGATGCCCACGTCGCACTGCCCGGCGTTGATCGCCTCCAGCACTGCAACGTCATCGGAGAACACGTCGGTGGACAGGTTGTTAACCCAGCCCTTGAGGATTTCCTCGGTCTTCGCCGCGCCGTGAACTTCGATCATGGTCGCGGTCAGCGACTGGTTGTAAACCTTCTTCGCCGTGCGCAGGCACAGGCGCCCTTCCCAGTTCTTGTCGGCCAGCGCTTCGTAAGTGGTCAACTCGCCCGGCTTCACCCGTTCGGTGGAATAGGCGATGGTGCGCGCGCGCAGGCTCAGACCAGTCCAGGCGTGAGTGGACGAGCGATATTGCAGGGGAATGTTGGCGTCGATGGTTTTCGAGGTAAACGGCTGGAGGATGCCCATTTGCTCGGCCTGCCAGAGGTTGCCGGCATCAACGGTGAGCAGCAGGTCGGCGGTGGCGTTTTCACCTTCGGCCTTGATGCGCTGCATCAGCGGCGCTTCCTTGTCGGTGATGAACTTGATCTTCACCCCGGTCTTGGCGGTGTAGGCATCGAAGACCGGTTTGATCAGTTCATCGATGCGCGACGAGTAAACCACCACCTCATCAGCGGCCTGGGCGGTGGTGCTACCGATCAGGGTCAGGGCCAGTGCGGTCAGAAGACGCTTGGGTGCCAACATGGGAGTGGTCTCTCGGTCGGGAAATGTGGGCCAAATGATAAGGACTCACATTTACCACCTCAATCGAACTCTTTTTGAAGGAGTTACCAGATGTTGCATGATTGACAGCCATCCCTGTAGGAGCTGCCGCAGGCTGCGATCTTTTGATGTTGTTTTTTAAGATCAAAAGATCGCAGCCTTCGGCAGCTCCTACAGGGGAACGCATTCCAACTGTAGGAGTGAGCCTGCTCGCGAAGAGGCCATCAGCCTCAATGAAGATGTCAGGGTTTGGCGAGCGCCGGAAGATCACCGGTCAACCCCAGCGCCTCGCGCACAAACAACGCTTTCGCCTCGGGCATCTGCTCCACCAGCTTCAACCCGGCATTTCTCAGCCAACGCACCGGCAAACGATCCGCCTGAAACAACCGCTCAAACCCTTCCATCGCCGCCATCAACGCAAGGTTATGCGGCATGCGCCGACGCTCATAACGGCTCAGAACTTTCACATCCGCCAAACGCTCCCCGCGCTCGGCAGCCTGCAACAACACTTCGGCCAGCACCGCCGCATCGAGGAAACCAAGGTTCACACCCTGCCCCGCCAACGGGTGAATGGTGTGCGCCGCATCGCCGATCAGCGCCAGCCCTTCCGCCACATAACGCTTGGCATGACGCTGACGCAGCGGCACGCACAGGCGCGGATCAGCACTGATGACTTCGCCAAGACGTCCCTCAAAAGCGCGCTCCAGCTCACGGCAGAAACCCGCCTCATCCAGCGCCATCAAACGCTCGGCTTCGCTCGGCGTGGTCGACCAGACGATCGAACACCAATCCTGCTGCCCGTCACGCTCCAGTGGCAGAAACGCCAACGGCCCGTGATCGGTAAAGCGCTGCCAAGCGGTCGACTGGTGCGGCTGGCTGCTGCGCACGCTGGTGACGATGGCATGGTGCATGTAATCCCACTCGCGCGTGGCCATCCCGGTGAGACGGCGCACTGCCGAGTTAGCCCCATCAGCGGCAATCACCAACGGCGCGCGCAATTGACGACCATCGGCCAGCGTCAGCAGCCAGTCATCGCCCGAACGGCGCATCTGTTCCAACCGCGCATTGGCGAGCATGCCCAGATCACAATCGTGCAAACGGTCGAGCAAAGCGTCCTGCACCACGCGGTTTTCGACGATGTGGCCAAGCACTTCGGCGTGCACGCTGCTCGCCGAGAAATGAATCTGTCCGGTGCCGCTGCCGTCCCACACGTGCATGTCGGTGTACGGGCTGCTGCGCCGTGCAGCGATGCCGTCCCACACGCCAAGGCGTTCGAGGATTCGCTGGCTGGCCGCCGATAACGCGCTCACTCGCGGTTCAAACGCGGCTTCAGCATCGAACGGTTTGACGCTCAGCGGGCTGCCGTCGAGCAGCAGAACTTCCAGCCCGCTATCCTGCAGCGCCAACGCCAGGGCGCTGCCGACCATTCCGGCTCCGACAATCAGCAGATCTGCGCGCATGTCCATGCTTTAAGCCTGTCTCGCTTGCGGCTTGAGCCGCACGTAAAGGGTTTTACCGACCCGCGCGACAAGGTTGCCGGCGCCGTCATGAATGTCGACCTGCAACTGCGGCAGGTATTTCTCGCCATTGGCGGTCTGCCGGCGAATCTCGCCGAGCAAGGTCTCGTCGATGCTGAACCGGGCGAACACCGGGCCTTTGCCCGGCGCGATGAAATCGATGTCGGCAGCCTTGTCCCAGACGATGTACTTCGAGCCGAGGTTTTCCATAAGCATCAGCATGAAAAACGGATCGACCATCGAATACAAACTGCCGCCGAACTGCGTACCGACGTAATTGCGGTTGTACCAGCCGAGGCCCATCGACACTTGAACGTCGCGGAAGTCATCGCTGATATGGCGAACGCGCACGCCAGCGCCGAGGTACGGCGGGTAGAAGGTCATGACCCAGCGCATCAACCGCGCTTTGCCGAATTTTTTAGTCAACCACTTAAGCATCCGGACGCGTCCCCAACCCCATGGCCTGCCGCGCAAACCAACGCTTGGCCGGTGGCAGCAGATCGAGACCGAGCAAGCCGATATTACGGCCCAGCGACACCAGCGGCTGCGTGCTGCCGAACAGGCGCGTGACCTGATCGGAGAAACCGACGGTGAGATCCTGATCGAGACGCTGACGCTCGCGATACGCCTGCAACGTGGCGAAATCGCCCAGCGGCTTGTCGCTGGTCAGCAACGCAGCGGCCAAGGCATCGGCATCCCGCAGCGACAGGTTGAAACCCTGCCCGGCTATCGGGTGCAGGCTGTGCGCCGCGTTGCCGAGCACGGCCAGATGCGAGCGCACTTGTTCTTCGGCCTCGACCAGCGTCAGCGGATATAAATGCCGCGCGCCAACCTGTTTCAACGTGCCGAGGCGATAACCGAACACGCCCTGCAATTCGCTGAGGAAATCACGCTCGCTCAAATCGGCCAGACGCTGCGCGTCCATGCCCAAACGGGTCCAGACCAATGCGCAGCGATTTTCCGGCAGCGGCAGCAGCGCCATCGGCCCTTCATCGGTAAAGCGCTCGAAAGCCATGCCGTTGTGCGCTTCGCTCGGGGTGATGTTGGCGATCAGCGCGCTCTGGTTGTACGGACGCTGGCGCACGTTGATGCCCAACTGTTCGCGCAGCCCGGAGCGACCGCCATCGGCGAGCACCGCGAGGTCGCATTCCAGCGTGGTTTCATCGTTGAGGGTCAGGCGATAGCCGTCGGCCAGCGGCTCCATGCGCGTGACTTCTGCCGGGCAACGCCAGCTGATCACGTCTTTGTCGACGTGCTGCCATAGGCAATGGCCGAGCCAGGCGTTTTCCACCACATAACCGAGTGCCGGTACGCCCTCTTCCATCGCCGACAAACGCGCGGTGGAGAAGCGGCCACGGTCAGACACGTGAATCTGTTTGATCGGCTCGGCGCGGCGGGAGATTTCCTGCCACACGCCCAGCCGTTGATAAATCTGCCGCGAGCCGAACGACAGCGCCGACGAGCGCGCGTCGTAGCTCGGCTGCCAACTGTCGCCGGGGGCGAACGGCTCGATCAGCACGATTTTCCAGCCACGCGCCTTGGCCCCGGCCTGCAAGGCCAACGCCAGACTGGCGCCGACCAGACCGCCACCGATGATTGCCAGATTGACTCGACTCATGCCGCGTGTGTCCTTGCTTGCGCCATCAGCGCTTCGATGTCGGCGACGGTTTTCGGTACGCCGGTGGTGAGGATTTCACAGCCTGTTTTGGTCACGACCACGTCGTCCTCGATGCGCACGCCAATGCCGCGCCATTTCTTCGCGACGTTCTGATTGTCCGGGGCGATGTAAATGCCCGGCTCCACGGTCAGCGCCATGCCGACTTCGAGCACGCGCCATTCGCCGCCGACCTTGTACTCGCCGACGTCATGCACATCCATACCCAGCCAGTGGCCGGCGCGGTGCATGTAAAACGCTTTGTAGGCTTCGCTGGCGATCAACTCGTCGACCTCGCCCTGCAACAATCCGAGTTTCACCAGCCCCGTGGTGATCACCCGAACCGTGGCTTCGTGCGCCTGATTCCAATGCTTGTTCGGAGCGATTTCGGCGAACGCGGCTTCCTGCGAGGCCAGCACCAATTCGTAGATCGCTTTCTGCTCGGGCGAAAACTTGCCGTTGACCGGCCAGGTACGGGTGATATCGCTGGCGTAGCAGTCGATCTCGCAACCGGCGTCGATCAACACCAGATCGCCGTCCTTGAGCAACGCGTCATTCTGCTGGTAATGCAGGATGCAGCTGTTGCGTCCGGCGGCGACGATCGAACCGTAAGCGGGCATTTTCGCCCCGCCCTTGCGGAATTCGTAGTCGAGTTCGGCTTCGAGGCTGTACTCGTAGAGCCCGGCCCGACTGGCCTGCATCGCGCGAATATGCGCTTGCGCCGAGATCCGCGCGGCTTCGCGCATGACCTTCACTTCTGCCGCCGATTTATACAGGCGCATGTCGTGCAGCAGATGATCCAGGGCAACGAATTCGTTCGGCGGCTGGGCGCCGAGGTGCGCCTTGGAGCGGATGACGTTGATCCAGTCCATCAAGTGACGGTCAAATTCGGGGTTGCTGCCCATCGCCGAATACACCCGGTCGCGGCCTTCGATCAGGCCCGGGAGGATGTCGTCGATGTCGGTGATCGGGAAGGCGTCGTCGGCACCGAAGTCGCGGATCGCGCCTTCCTGACCTGCGCGCAAGCCGTCCCACAATTCGCGTTCGGCGTTGCGTTCACGGCAGAACAGCACGTACTCGCCATGCTCGCGGCCGGGCATCAAAACGATGACGGCTTGCGGCTCGGGAAACCCGCTGAGGTACTGGAAATCGCTGTCCTGACGGTAGACGTGCTCGACGTCGCGGTTGCGGATGGCGACCGCGGCGGCGGGCAGGATCGCGATGCTGTTGGGTTCCATCTGCGCCATCAGGGCCTTGCGGCGACGGCTGTATTCCGCTTTGGGGATATGGGTCATGGGCAGATGGCTTTCCCTGGCACGCGATTAATGCAGCGACGGTTTGGCCGCTGGCGGCACGTCGGCTTTCTTGGTTTCCGAGAACAGCAGCAGCGGCGCGACGCGCAGGTACTCCATGACTTCCATGTAGTCGGTCTCGCCGTCTTCGGATTCTTCCAGCGCGTCTTGCACCTGGGAGATCGCCGCCAGATCCTGCAGCACTTCGGTGGCTTCGGTGCTGAGCATGCTACTGTCGCGGCAGTTCAGGCCGAAACCGCTGAGGAAGCCCTGGCACCACTCGCCCAGTGCAGCGGCGCGCTCGGCCAGCGGCGCGTCATCGGTCGGCAGCAGCAGAACGACGGTAACGTCGTCACCGGTGAGTTCGCCTTTGACCATCTCTTGCAGGCCGATCAAGGCGTTGCGAACGTTGTCCTGCGGCTCGCTTTCGAGCAGTTCGGCAGCGTCGATCAACCATTCTTCGGCAGTGAAACCGGCGCCGGCGCAGCTGCGTCCGAGCAACAGGCCATGCAGTTCGGCAGGCGAGACGTTGTGGCCGCTGGAAGTCAGCAGGGTGGCGAAGGCTTGGTACGGGGAATTCTGAATGGTCATGGGCAGCTAGGCGCCAGACGGCGCTATGTCTAGAATGAAGGCCTTGTATCCTACATCGACAGACTCGCCAAGACTATTAAAGGCTGTCCGCCAGCTATCCCATCAGACAGACTCCAACTCAGTGGACACAATGGAAGACACCGACCTGCAAGCGCTGATGGCCAGACTCGAACTGTTGATTGGTCGAGTCGAGCAACTTAAGAGTCAAAACGCACTCTTACTAGCTCAGGAAAAGACCTGGCGCGAGGAACGCGCTCACCTCATTGAAAAAAACGAAATCGCCCGGCGTAAGGTCGAATCGATGATTTCGCGCCTCAAGGCCCTGGAGCAAGACTCATGAGTTCAAGCAATAGCGTCACCGTGCAGATCCTCGATAAAGAATATTCGATCATCTGCCCGCAGGAAGAACGCAGCAATCTGGTCAGCGCCGCGCGCTACCTCGACGGCAAAATGCGCGAGATCCGCAGCAGCGGCAAAGTCATCGGCGCCGATCGCATCGCCGTGATGGCCGCGCTGAACATCACCCACGACCTCTTGCACAAAGAAGAGCGTCCGGACATCCAGGCCAGCGGTTCGACCCGTGAACAGGTGCGCGACTTGCTCGATCGTGTCGATCTGGTGCTCGCCGACGATCAGACCAACACCAAGGGCTGATTCGACTGGCCGCTTGCGGTATACTCGCGGCACTCCCTGGGGTGCTTGCCAGTTGACGATGTCCCTGAGCCGATTCGCACTACCCTGGAAGTTGCACGTTGGGCTGGTGTGCATGTCCGCTAGACGGAAAGCCTTAAAGTCTACTGCATCTTCCACCTTGAACTTTCGGGTTCAAGGGCTAAGTTGACAGCGGTTCATCCGGGGAGCCTGATTCGAATCCGATGTCGGTTAATCCGACATCGGATTTTTTATGCGTACGTTTTCGTCCAACCTGCCGAAGCCGAACCATGACCGAACCCGCGCTGCTGCCCCGCCCGCAACTCCGCCGCCTGCTGCGCAAGGCGCGCCGCTCGCTGAGCAAAAGCGAGCAACGCCAGGCCGCCAAAGGCCTGTACCGGCAACTGGCGCAAGACCCGCACTTTCGCCGGGCCAAACACATCTCTCTGTATTTACCCACCGACGGTGAAATCGATCCGCGCCTGCTGCTGCGTGAAGCACAGCATCGAGGCAAGTCGACTTATCTGCCGGTGCTCAGTGCCTGGCCGCGAACCAAAATGGTTTTCCAGCGCATTCGTCCCGGCGAGAAACTCAAACCCAATCGCTTCCGCATTCTTGAGCCACGGGCCAATCTGGCTCGGCAACGCAAGGTCTGGGCGCTGGATCTGGTGTTGTTGCCATTGGTGGGGTTTGACGATGTCGGCGGGCGACTGGGGATGGGCGGCGGTTTTTACGATCGCAGCCTGGCGTATCTGGCGCGGCGCAAAAGCTGGCGCAAGCCGACGCTGTTGGGGCTGGCCCATGAATGTCAGAAGGTCGAACGATTGGCGCAGGCGAGCTGGGATGTACCGTTACAAGGCACGGTCAGCGACAAGGCGTGGTATTTCGCGGGATAGGACGCCGCAGATCAGCGGCGTCGGGTGTGCAGTTTCAGCGCTTGAACGCGGTCGACTGTTGAACCTGTTGCGCGACTTCGATTGGAGCGTCAGCTTTGGTTGTCCACAGACTCTGCGCGTAACCGGTGGTCACGACGCCCAGGCCAAACAAAATTACCAAAGTCCATAGTAAATCCGGTTTGCGTTTCATCGATTGCCCCCCTCAAGGCACATCAACACGATGACAGCAGCGGTTTCCGTTTGTAGGCCGTGCAGCAGCGTCAAGCTTTAAAGGCCGGCATTTTGCGGCAACGTGAACCGCTGCGCAAACGCTGACGTCAACCGACTGTCGGTTTGTCATAAAATTGCCCGACAACTTGTCCACTGATCCCGCCAGGAGAACAAAACATGGCCTATTGGCTGATGAAATCCGAGCCCGACGAGCTCTCGATCAAGGGCCTGGAAAAACTCGGCAAAGCGCGCTGGGACGGGGTTCGCAACTACCAGGCACGCAACTTCCTGCGGGCGATGGCGGTGGGCGATGAGTTCTTTTTCTACCACTCCAGCTGCCCGGAGCCGGGAATTGCCGGGATTGGCAAAATAATCGAATCGGCGTACCCGGATCCGACGGCGCTGGAGCCGGAGAGTCATTACTACGACCCAAAGGCGACGCCGGAGAAGAATGCGTGGAGTGCGATTGACGTTGAACACGTCGAGACGTTTGCGCGAGTGTTGAAGCTGGATTATCTGAAGCAGCAGACGGCGCTGGCGGAAATGCCGTTGGTGCAGAAGGGTTCGAGGTTGTCGGTGATGCCGGTCACACCTGAACAGTGGGCGGCGGTGATTGCCCTGCGCTGACGCGCAAAAAGATCGCAGCCTTCGGCAGCTCCTACAGGGAACCGCATTCCAATGTAGGAGCTGCCGAAGGCTGCGATCTTTTGACTTTAATGCTTATTGAATAATCAGGTTGTTAAACAACAAATCCTCAACCACCGGCTTCCCAGTCTCATCATTCATCACCTGCTGAGTCTGCTTCAGCGCTTCCTGACGCAGCTTCTCTTTGCCTTCGATGCTGCCCATCGCCTCGGTCGTCTGCTGAGTAAACAGCGCCACCAGTTGATTACGGATCAGCGGCTCGTTGGCCTTGACCAGTTTGGCTGCGTCATCGCCGGTCACGCGCAGCGCCACATCGGCCTTGTAGACCTTGAGTTTCGGCGTGCCGTCCAACCCGTAGTTACCCACGAACGGTGGGCTCAGGCTGATGTAGCTGACCTTCGGCGCTTCGCCTTCTTTGGCTTCTTCGGCCAGCGCTGCCACAGGCAGAGACAGGGCCAGCAACAACATGATCCACGCTTTCACAATTCGCTCCTTATCCGGTTGGCGGCCTAGCCTAACGACCCGGCGCGCAAGCTCAAGCTTATGGCTGTCTATCAGGGTCGGGCTTGGTCGTGGTCC
>NZ_JBIVMX010000061.1:0-23840 GCF_044753305.1 Pseudomonas sp. NPDC088429
GGCCAGCATCGGCCCGATGGTGCCGGCGCGACCCGTCCGCGGCAGGTCCATGAAGGAGCCGTGCTTGAGGAACTTAGTGGTGAAACCGGCGGATGGCCCGAACAGCAGGGATTTCTTGCCGTCGACCACGCGGGTGTCCAGGTGCGGCACCGACATCGGTGGCGAACCCACAGCGGCCTGGCTGTAAACCTTGGCCTGATGCTGTTTGACCACTTCCGGATTATCGCAACGCAGCCACTGGCCGCTGATCGGGAAGCCGCCGAAGCCTTTGCTTTCTTCGATGCCCGAAGCCTGCAGCAACGGCAACGCCGCGCCACCTGCACCGAGGAAAACGAACTTGGCGTCGACTTCACGGGTGTTGCCGTTGTTGACGTCTTTGATGCTGACGGTCCAGCCGCTGCCGTTACGCTTGAGACCAGTCACGCGCTTGCAGTATTTGACTTGCGCGTCCGGAGCGCTGGTCAGGTGCTTGAGCAACTGATTGGTCAGCGCGCCGAAGTTGACGTCGGTGCCGTTCATCACGCGGGTGGCAGCGAGGAATTCGTCCGGCGAGCGGCCCGGCATCATCAGCGGCATCCACTCGGCCATTTTCGCCTTGTCTTCGGTGTATTCCATGTCTGCGAAGGCGTGGTGCTTGTGCAGCACGTCAAAGCGTTCTTTGAGGAACGACACGCCGGAATCACCCTGCACGAAGCTCAGGTGCGGTACCGGGCTGATGAACGATTTGCACGAGCCGAAGGTGCCTTTCTTGGTCAGGTACGACCAGAACTGCTTCGACACCTCGAACTGGGTGTTGATGTGCACGGCTTTCTTGATGTCGACGGTGCCATCGGCGGCCTGCGGCGTGTAATTCAGCTCGCAAAGACCGGCGTGACCGGTACCGGCGTTGTTCCACGGGTTGGAACTCTCCGCAGCACCGGAATCCATCAGCTCGACGACTTCCAGCTTGATCGCGGGGTCGAGCTCTTTGAGCAGTACGGCGAGGGTGGCACTCATGATGCCGGCCCCAACCAATACTACGTCGACTGCTTCGTTATGCGCCATTTAACGCGTCTCCAAAATCTGCAGCACCAAATTGTCGGCATGGCTGCCAGGCGTTCCGGGACAGATCAATTGTGTCCAGGCTATCCGTGGTCAGGTTCGCCATGTCCGAATCTTCGCAATTTTTCGCAACTTCGACGGATGCATGCGGCCTGGCTTTCAAGAGCTCCATGAACTCATTTCAGCACGCAGCTGGCAATTCGACTTATGGTCGAGACATCCGTTTTTGTGCAACCAAATCCGTAGCGGACAGGCTTCAGGCTCCGATATTCGAGGTATACCCGGTCCTGTGTCGTTGGGCTGTTCCAGACGCTAATGGTGCATGTTCAGACGCAAAACTATTCATTTGCTCGCCACACTCTTGTGAAGTTGTGAAAACCCGTTTTTTTCACGCTCTTTTGAAGACGTGAACCTCAAAAAAGGGCTGTCTTGGCTTGGCACCTTGCCCGAGGGCAAAAACAACGCGGCGGCCGAGCGTCATGACAGCTCTGCAGATTCGCGAAAAGCGGGGTTTTTGCCGGAAGAACAGGCAAGCGCGCCAACTTCACTCGATCTGTGTGGGCGGCTCTCTGTGGGCGATTTTGATGTCGATGCGATGCGCATTGACGCTGTTGCGGGGCCCGATCAGGAGACGTCCTTATAATCGGGGGGAGATTGTATCGAAGAAATGCGGGGAGTTGGTCGTGTTTAATGACTTTTATTAGGCATCCGGTCAGATGCTCAACATCGCCTGAGCGCGTGCACGAGCCTGCGGCGCTATGACGCGGGCGCTGGCGGGCAATGGGTGGTGCAACCAGTTGAGACGAATTTCTTCGATTTCCACCCAACCGTCACCCATCGGTTGCAGGCTGCACTGCTTGAATGCCTGACAATGGCCATTGCGGTCGAGCAGGGCAAAGCTGCGGTGCAACGGGCGTGGCGCAAACAACGAGATCAAATAACGCATGGCCGATTACCTTGCTGGAGGACTTGTTTGAAGGTTGCCAGCAGGGCGTGACGTCAACATGTACGGCAGATGACAGCGGCGTGACAGGAACCGGCCTGCCACGGCTGTGTCAGACATTTCAGTATTCACCGTGTGACGCTGGTGACCCGCAGTGGCCCACCGCTATACTGCCGGCCTGTTTGTGCCTGATTCTGGAGAGAAGAGCATGTTGCAACGCCTGTTGTTCGGTTTGATCACTGTGGCCGGTTTGACCCTGGCCGGCTGCGCCCACAGCCCGCAACAACTGAATCCGGAGCCGAAGCTGACCACGCAGTTGCCTGCGGTCGGCCGTGGTCAACCCGTTATCGTGCGTGTGGTTGACGGGCGTCCGTCGCCAACCCTCGGCACCCGTGGCGGCCTGTACCCGGAAACCAGCGCCATCACCGTGCAGCGCGAGCAGATCCTGCCGAAGCTGCAGGCTCAGGCTGAAGCCGCCGTGCGTCTGCTCGGTTTCACCCCGACCAACAATGCACCGAACGCGCCGCAGCTGACCGTGACCCTGGCCGAGCTGAAATACCAGTCGCCGAAAGAAGGCATGTACGTGACGGAAGCCACCATCGGCGCGACCTTCCGCTCCGACGTGCAGAACGCCAACCGCCGTTACAGCGGCCGTTACGGCGCGTCGCTGGATCAGCGTTTCGGCATGGCGCCGAACCAGGAAACCAACACCAAACTGGTCAGCGACGTGTTGAGCGATGCGCTGACGCGTCTGTTCAAGGATCCGACCGTGGGTCAGGTGCTCGCTGAGTAAGTTTTCAGCGGATGTGAAAAAGCCCGGGGCCAGTGATGACCCCGGGCTTTTTCATACAGATCGATTCCCTGTAGGAGCTGCCGAAGGCTGCGATCTTTTGATGTTGGTTTTAAGATCAAAAGATCGCAGCCTTCGGCAGCTCCTACACGGGGAGTTTTATTCAGGCAGCCTGCGAGTAGAAGTCGAGCACGCTAACCCCTGTCAACAAATCCGTTTCCGGCAAGTCCGCATGCTGATGCCCGCCCAGCGCGCAATACACCAACCAGTGGCGATCCTGAACATTGAAGGCAAGGCTGCCAACGAGGCTTTGCTGTTCGTCGGTCGGGGTGATGAGGTAGAGGCGATCCTGGTTTTCGGCGTGCAACATGACGCGTTCCCTGTCGGTTTCGAGGCGCGCATCTTGGTTTATCCAGATGACGATGCCGTGACACAGGACAGCCATCGGTCGATTGTTACGTTATTTGTCGTAAAGGCTGGGGCAGGGGGCCAAGGTTTGGTTAGAATCCGCGCCGCGGTCGTCGGTCTGGCGCCTGCCACACCGGTTTAGATAGAGGTCTGTGATGTCGCTGCACTTGATGACGCTGTTTACCGCCCATCCCGCCAAATTGATTAACGTCCTGGCGCTGCTGTTGGCGTTCCCCGGCAGTTGGCTGCTGCACGCAACCCGCCGCCGCGAACAGCGCGCGATGGCCAGCATCGCCGCCCAGCGCAACGCGCAGCCGAACGCCGAGCCCATTCTTGATTGGGCAACCTTGCGCATGAACCGGTTTTTCTATCGATTTGGTTTTGCTTGCCTGGGGCTGGCACTGATCGTCTCGTGGATCAGCACGCGTTACTAAAAGCAAAAGATCGCAGCCGTCGGCAGCTCCTACATGAATCCACTGTAGGAGCTGCCGAAGGCTGCGATCTTTTGATCTTGCTCTGAAAATTTAAAGCGGCAACCCGGCCTTAACGCGGTATTGGTTACGCACCGGCGTCGCATATTGCAGCACCAGATACGGACGATGCTCTGCAGGGCAAGCATCCAGTCGGCTCTGCCATTCTTCCTGCGCCTTGGCCAGTTCATCCGCCGCAAACACCTCGGCAGCCTTCGGCACATTCAACTGCGGATCCGCATCAGCCCACTGCGCGTACGCCAAGTAATGCACCGGGAATAACCGGTAGCCGCCGAGAATCTGCTTGTCCATCTCGACCGCCAATTGCTTGGTGTCTTCGAACAGCTCGGTGATCGGCGCAGCAAAGTTCACGTGCACCCGGCCCTTGTAGCCGGTGATGCCCTTGGCAATGCTCACGTCGTCCTCGCCCGGCGCTTTCGCGTAGGTGCCGGAGGTGGCGCGGATGTACAGCTCGCGGGCCTTGGCCTGGTCGCACGGGTCGTATTCGTAACTGATCGACACCGGGGTGACGTTCAGTGAGCGAATGACTTCGCCGAACGGCTCGTCCTTGCGGCTCATGTGGAACATCTTGAGGATCGCCGACTCGGTGCGATCATCGCCATCCTTCGCCCGACCTTCAGCCTGCGCGATCCAGATCGACGCGCAATCGTTGCGGATCGAGTGATTGATGTACGCCGACAACAGCTGATACGCAGCCATTTTCTCGCGACGGCCGGTGATCGAACGGTGAACGATGAAGCTCTTGTTCAAGCGCATCAGATCGCTGACAAACGGCTTTTGCAGCAGGTTGTCACCGATGGCGATGCGCGGCGTCGGCAGGCCGGCGTGGTACACGGCGTAGTTGACGAAGGCCGGATCCATCACGATGTCGCGGTGGTTGGCGATGAACAGATAAGCGCTGCCGGACTTGAATTGCTCGACACCGGTGTAGGTCACGCCGTCGGTGGCGCGCTCGATGGTGTGGTCGACGTAGGACTCGACCTTGTCTTGCAACGTCGCCACCGAGGTCACGTCGGCGAACTCACGACGCAGCCGATGGGCTATAAGTGGTTTGAGCATCCAGCCGAAAGCACCGGCAAAACGCGGGAAGCGGAAGTGGGTGAGGATATCTAGTAACGCCTTGTCGCCGAGCAGTCTTGACAGTAACTAAGGTACTTCGCTGTCGTCGTAAGGTCGGATGGCATCGAATTCGCCCATCATGCTCTCTTGTTAGAAACGGCTAGGGTAAGTAAAGGTTTTGATCGAAAACCAACGGGGCACGGTCTGAAAAGTCAGCCAGACAAAAATAGCCCTGCAAATAGACCGGCGATTATACGCACAAGTCACTTGGGAGACCGCGATGCTGGAGAGCGCACTGTACGAATGTCCGTATTGTGGTGAGCAAGTTGAAACGACGGTGGATCTGTCCGGCGGTGATCAGACCTACATTGAGGACTGTCAGGTGTGTTGCCGGCCGATCACGTTCGTCTTGCAGGTACACGGAGAGGATTGGTTTCTGGAAGTCTTCAGCGAAAACGAGTGAGGCGCGCCCATGCAGCGAATCTACGAGCCGGAAAACCTGATGGAAGGCGAAATGCTCAAAGGCATGCTCGCCAGCGAGGGCATTGAGGCGCACTTGATTGGCCGCGATTTGCTCGGCGGCACCGGTGAGTTGCCGATCTTCGGCTTGCTCGGGCTGTCGGTCGACAACGACCAGGCCGAATACGCCCGCGAGCTGATCACCGCGTACAATGCCGCGCTGCCGCTGCCCGGCGACGAACCGGAGAGCTTCCCGGGGACGCTGGTCTGTTAGGCTGACGATCGTTTTATTTAGAGTCTTGTTGCCCCATGTGTGGACGTTATGCCCTGTTTCGCTGGAACCGCGACTTTGCGACCCTGCCAGGTTTTCCCGCCGATCAACAGGCGCAGTGGAACATTTCCCCGAACGATTCGGTGTTGATGCTGCGTGCCGGTGACGCCGGCGAACGCACGCTGGCCCGCGCCCGCTGGGGGCTGACGCCGCCGTGGCTGACCGATCTGTCGAAAACACCGGCGCATGCCCGCGCGGAAACCGTGGCCGAACAGCCGATGTTCCGTGAGGCGCTGCGTCAGCGTCGCTGTCTGTTGCCGGCGAATGGTTTTTACGAATGGCGCGGGACTCAGCGCAAACGCCCGTACTGGCTGACGCCGGGGGAGGGCGCCTCGCTGTTTTTCGCGGCAATCTGGGAAGCGTATCCGGTGCAGGAACAGGTCTGGTTGAGCACGGCAGTAATTACGCAGTCGGCGTCGAGTCAGCGCCGACCGTTGATTCTGGATGAGGCGGGGCAGGCGGCGTGGCTGGATCCCGAGACGCCGTTGCATGTGTTGCAGGCGTTGCTGGCGAGTGAGCCGGCGGTGTTGCGGGAGCGGGTGTTGGCGAATTTGATCAATGATCCGAAGCTCAATGGACCGGAGTGTTTGACGCCGGGTTGAGTTGTCTGGTGTATCAAGAGCCCCTCACCCTAACCCTCTCCCAGAGGGAGAGGGGACTGATCGAGGTGTCTTGCTTCATACATCGACCTGAGAAATCGAGTCGATTATGGATTCAAAGCAGATCGTTCAGGTCGGCGAACTTCTTGAATATCCCCCAATCAGTCCCCTCTCCCTCCGGGAGAGGGCTAGGGTGAGGGGCTTTTGAACTGTGGGACATGTCTGAAAGTCACTGCAACACGTCCGTTGTATCTGGCGTCGATACAATTACCCGCCTAGGATACCCGGCAGGTTTTCAGGGAGCTTTTGAATGAACAAGACATTGGTTGTAAGTGCACTGAGCGCAGCGTTGTTGCTGGCCGGTTGTCAGTCGGTCAACACCACCAGCGGCGGCGCCGTGGGTGTGGAGCGCAAGCAGTACATGTTCAGCATGCTGTCCTCGCAAGAGGTCGACCAGATGTATGCCCAGTCGTATCAGAAGACCGTCGGCGAAGCGTCCACCAAAGGTGTGCTGGACAAGACCAGCAGCGACGCCAAACGCGTTCAGGCGATCGCCGACCGTTTGATCGCTCAGGCGCCGAACTTCCGCCCCGATGCGGCGCAATGGAAATGGGAAGTCAATCTGATCAAGAGTGACGAGCTCAACGCCAACTGTGGTCCTGGCGGCAAGATCATTTTCTACACCGGGCTGATCGACAGCCTGAAACTCACCGACGATGAAATCGCTGCTGTCATGGGCCATGAGATTGCCCACGCCTTGCGCGAGCACGGTCGTGAAGCGATGTCCAAGGCGTACGGGATTGAAATGGCCAAGCAGGGCGCGGGTGCGTTGCTCGGTCTGGGCCAAGACAGCCTGGCGCTGGCCGACACCGTGGCCAATTACGGCATGACGCTGCCGAACAGCCGCGCCAACGAAAACGAGGCCGACCTGATTGGCCTGGAACTGGCCGCCCGCGCCGGCTACAACCCGAATGCCGCGATCACCCTGTGGGACAAGATGAGCAAGGCCTCGGAAGGTTCACCACCGGAATTCATGAGCACTCACCCGGCATCGGCTAGCCGGATTGCTTCGTTGCAGGCAGCGATTCCAAAGGTCATGCCGCTGTACGAACAAGCCCCGAAATCCTAAGAGTCGAAGGACACAACGATTCTTCAGGTTGGGAGGGCTGTTGTGGCGAGGGGATTTATCCCCGATGGGCTGCGAAGCAGCCCCAAAACCTGCAAATGCGTTATGTCTGACACTCTGAGGCAGCAGGTCTGGGGGCGCTTCGCGCCCCATCGGGGATAAATCCCCTCGCCACAGGTGTTGGGTAGTTCAGTAGATCGGGTTAAACCCAACCACTGCTCTGCATCGCTTTGTACACCGCGACAATTGCCAGAATCATGAACGCCGAAGCCGCGAGGCGACGGATCAGGGTCAGTGGCAATTTGTCGGCGGCAAAGTTACCGGCCAATACCACCGGCACGTTGGCAATCAACATGCCCGCCGTCGTCCCGATAATCACCAGCCACAAGTCAGGGTATTGCGCGGCGAGCATCACCGTCGCGACCTGAGTCTTGTCACCCATTTCAGCCAGGAAGAACGCAATCAGCGTGGTCAGGAACGGCCCGAACTTGCGTGCCGTGCTGCTTTCATCGTCGTCCATTTTGTCTGGCACCAACGTCCACAGCGCCGTGGCCGTGAAGCTCGCGGCGAGGATCCAGTGCAGCGTCGCATTCGAGAAGAAACTGCCGAACCAGGCGCCTACCGCACCGGCTGCTGCGTGGTTGGCCAGGGTCGCGGCGACAATACCGGCAATGATCGGCCAGGGTTTGCGGAAGCGAGCGGCGAGAATCAACGCGAGCAGTTGCGTCTTGTCGCCGATTTCGGCCAAGGCAACGATTGCGGTGGGAACGAGTAACGAGTCCAGCATCAGGATTTTCCTAAGGGGCGGGTCGACACGGCTATGACACGTACAGCCTTCCCGCCCCGGGTAAGGTGTGCGTGTCATAGGTCTTGTCAAACCCTGCGATCCGTCTGATGCGGACGCTTGGGTCGCATACGCCATGATCTGAGGATCAAGTATGTTGACGTATGCCGGACGAGCTTGGCGCTCGTGGGAGACTACTCCCCTAGGACGGAGCGGATTCTGCCTAGGCAAATCCGATTGAGCAAGCCTCTTTTTGAAAGAAGATCTAGCCGCGCTTGGCCCGGTAAATCCGGAAGCCATTGCCTTCGGCCTTGATCGCGCACACGCCCAGATGCTCTTCGATCAGCGGCTGATACTTGAGGAAGCTGTTCGCGACCAAGCGCAGTTCGCCACCGTTTTTCAGATGTTTGGCCGCTTTTCGCAGCAAGTTCTCGGTGGCGAAGTAATCAGTGTGCACGCCGACATGGAACGGCGGATTGCTCAAAATTGCGCTAAAACCCATCGGCGCCGCATCGATGCCATCGCCCGTCAGCACCTCGGCCTCCAGACCGTTAGCGGCCAAAGTCAGACGACTGCTGGCAGCGGCAAACGCGTCGACATCAAGCAGCGTCACCTGATTATGCGGATAGCGACGCTTCACCGCCGCGCCCAAGACACCCGCGCCACAACCGAAGTCGAGCAGATGGCCACTCGGCAATTTGTCCAGATGTTCCAGCAGCAGGGCGCTGCCGCGATCAAGACGACCGTGGCTGAACACGCCCGGCAGGCTGATCACTTTCAGCGGACCTTCGGCCAGCGGCAATTCATAAGTCTGCGCCAGGCTTTCCAGCGATTTCGTTTCTGGCGCGTTGGCCACGGTGACTTGCCAGAGCTGGCAGTGACGCGCGCTGTCGAGTTTGCGCGGCTTGCCGAACGGACTGAGCTGTTTCGACGCGCCTTCGATGCCGCTGCGTTTTTCCCCGACCAGAAACACTTCTCGACCGGCCAGACGCGAGGCCACGGCGTTGAGGATGTAATCGGTCAGATCCTTGGACTTGGGCAAGAACACCACAGCGCTATCAAACTCACGCTCCGGAACATTCACGCCGAAATGGCTGCGACCTTCGAAGCGAGCGTCCAGCGCCGCTTGATCGCCGGCATGCCAGCACCAGCCGAAGGCGTTGGGCAAGCGCCCGAGCAGATCGTCGGCGGGCAAACCGGCCAACAACAACGAACCTTGAAACAACTCGGGCTGACGAAGCAGTACTTCACTGCGCGGATCCATAACTGCTCCTCAAAAAAAAGTGCCGCAGTTTATCAACTGACGACCCGCAGCGCCTTACCGCTGAAGAACGCCTGAGCGTTTTCGGTCAATTGACCGACGATTCGCTGGCGCGCTTCAACACTGCCCCAAGCGTTATGCGGCGTGACGATCAGACGTGGAATGTCGGCGGCCAGCAGCGGATTGCCTTGAGTCGGCGGCTCGACGCTCAACACATCCGTCGCCGCGCCGCCAAGGTGGCCATTACGCAGCGCATCGGCCAACGCCTGTTCATCGATCAAACCGCCACGCGCGGTGTTGACCACGAAGGCGCCGGGTTTCATCGACGCCAGTTCGCGGGCACCGATGAAGTGGCGGGTGTGCTCGTTGAGCGGGCAGTGCAGGGTGAGGGCGTCGATTTGCGGCAGCAGTTCCTCCAGCGGCAGACGATCCGGGCGGGCAGGGCGCCCGGGGATCTGTCCGAGCAAAACGCGCATGCCGAAGGCTTCGGCCAGTCGCGCCACCGCGCCACCGAGTTCGCCGTGACCGAGCAAACCCAGGGTTTTGCCTTCCAGTTCAACAATCGGATAGTCGAGCAGGCAGAACTGTTTCGCCTGCTGCCAGCGACCTTCGCCGACGGCTTTCTGATAATCGGCCAGACGCGTGGCGAGGTTGAGCAGCAGCATGATCGTGTGTTGCGCCACCGACGGCGTGCCGTAACCCTGACAGTTGCACACGGTGATGCCGTGAGCGCGGGCGGCGGCGAGGTCGACGTTGTTGGTGCCGGTCGCGGTGATCAGGATCAGTTTCAGATCGGGGTTGGCGGCCATCGCGGCGGCGTCGATCAAAATCTTGTTGGAAATGGCCACGGTGGCGCCTTGCAGACGTTCGCTGACTTGCTCGGGCAGGGTCTGGGCGAAGAGTTGCAGATCGCTGAAACACTCGCGCAACGGACTGAGGTCGAGGTCGCCAAGATCGAGCGACGGGTGATCAAGGAATACGGCGCGGCGCGTGTTCGTCATCAACTGTACCTTTTAGGCTTTGAGCGTTGGGCGTAATCTGCCGAGCCTACCAGATGAAACAATTGGTTACTCGATGCCTGAGATGCTCACAAAACCTGTAGGAGCCGAGCTTGCTCGCGAAGACGTGGTGTCAGACAAATGGAAGTCGCCTGACACTCCCTCTTCGCGAGCAAGCTCGGCTCCTACAGGGACATGCGTCGCCCAGCGAGTCTAATTTTATCCGACCTGATTCAGAGGAGCCCCCCATGTACTGGACCGAGTTCTTGACCGTTGCACTGATCCACCTGCTGGCCGTCGCCAGCCCCGGCCCGGACTTTGCCGTGGTGGTGCGCGAAAGCGTGACCCACGGGCGTCGCGCCGGTACCTGGACGGCACTCGGTGTCGGTACGGCGATTTTCCTCCATGTCGGTTATTCGTTGCTCGGCATCGGCCTGATCGTGTCGCAATCGATCGTGCTGTTCAACGCGTTGAAATGGGCGGCGGCGGCTTATCTGCTGTACATCGGCTTCAAGGCCTTGCGCGCGCAACCGGCGAAAACCGTCACCGACGATCTGCACAAAGAAGCCGGCGTACGCACGGCTCGCGGCGCGTTCACTTCGGGCTTCGTGACCAATGGCCTCAACCCGAAAGCCACGCTGTTCTTCCTGTCGCTGTTCACCGTGGTGATCAACCCGCACACGCCGCTGTCGGTGCAGGCCGGTTACGGGATTTATCTGGCGGTCGCGACGGCCGTATGGTTTTGCCTGGTGGCGATGCTGTTCAGCCAGCAACGTGTACGCGCCGGTTTTGCCCGTATGGGCCACTGGTTCGACCGCACCATGGGCGCGGTGCTGATTGCTCTCGGCGTGAAAATCGCGTTTACCGAGATGCATTGATTGCAGAAACACCATTCAAAACTGTGGGAGCGAGCCTGCTCGCGAAGGCGTCGGATCAGTCGATATCACAGATGACTGGAAGATTGCTTTCGCGAGCAAGCTCGCTCTCACAGGGAGATGGGGAATTCCTACACAAGCTCGCTGAGTTTGCTCAGGTTGTTGAGGTAATCACGGGGATTTTCCCCAAGCAAACGGCGAAACATCGCGCTGAACGCCCGCGCGCTGCCGTAACCCAGATCCCGCGCCACACGCTGCACGCTGTCCCCGGCGAGCAGACGTGGCAGGGCTTCCATCAGGCGCAGTTGCTGGCGCCAGGCGTTGAAACTCATCTGCAACTGTTGCTGAAACAGCCGTGCCAACGTCCGTGAGCTGGCGCCGACCTGCTGCGCCCAGTCTTCCAGGGTATTGGCATGATCGGGGGTGTGCAGCAGTGCCAGACAGATGTTTTGCAGACGCCGGTCGCTGGGCATCGGAATGTGCAGCGGCAGGTTTTCCAGACTGGCGAGTTCTTCCAGCATCAACTGCTGAATCAGCGGGTTGTCGGCGTGCGGCGGCCCTTGCACGGCACGCAGAATCAGCTCGCGCAGCAACGGTGTCACCGCCAATACGCAGCACTGTTGCAGGCTGGCGGGTGACAATTCTGGCGCGATGAACAGCGAGCGCATCTGCACGTCACCGCTCATGAAAATCTCGTGCGCCACCTCGGGTGGAATCCACACCGCGCGACTCGGCGGAATCACCCACGCACCCGATTCCGTAACCACGCGCATGATCCCGCTGACCGCGTACAACAACTGCGCCTCGCGATGCAGGTGGAGCGGCTGGTGGGCGCCGTCCAGATAATCCCGGGGGTAGGCACTCACCGGGCCGTGTTCGAAATGGCTGATCAACATGTCTGATTCGATGACTTGCTTGGCAGGAATGCGCTTAACGGCCAACCTAGCATAGACGGCACACAACAACGTAAAGCGTGCCGCCATGAATCAATCCCGCAATGTCATTCGCTACATCAACGCCGCCCATGTGATCGATCACATGTTCATGCTGATTTTTCCCGCCGCCGTGCTCGGTATGACCCAGGCTTTCGGCCTCGATTACGCCACGCTGATCGGCCTGTCGTTGGGAGGATTCATCGCCTTCGGCGCCTGTTCGTTACCTGCCGGTTGGCTCGGCGATCACTGGAGTCGGCGGCAGATGATGCTAGTGTTTTTCTTCGGTATCGGCGCTTCGGCGATCTTCACCGGGCTGAGCAACAGCCCGAGCATGCTGGTGATTGGCCTGACCCTGGTCGGTATTTTCGCGGCGATTTATCACCCGGTCGGCACAGCGATGCTGGTGGCCTACGCACAAAACCGTGGCCGCGAAATTGGCATCAACGGCATGTGGGGCAATCTGGGCGTGGCGTTTTCGGCGCTGATCACCGGCTTGCTGGTGGCGCAGTTCGGCTGGCGCTCGGCGTTTCTGATACCGGGCGCAGTGGCGATTGTGCTGGGTTTTGGCTTCGCCTTGCAGGTGCGTGAGGAACCGATTCCGAAGCGCCCGCACACGCCACTCAAAGGCGCCGCCGGTCAGCGCATCTCGATGGTGATGGTTTTCGGCGTGCTGGCGTTGGCCACGGCCACCGGCGGCGTGGTGTTCAACGCCACCACCATGACCTATCCGAAGCTGTTTCAGGAACGTTTACATGAGCTGTTCGCCTCGCCGCAAACCCTCGGCGTGGTGGTCAGTCTGGCCTATGCCTTCGGTGCGATTGCGCAATTGAGCATTGGTCGTGTGTTGCATCGGCTCAGCCTGAAATGGCCGTTTGTTGTCCTGACGTTGTGCCAGGCACCGCTGCTGTTTGCGTTGGCCTATGCCGACGGCTGGGCGGTGATCGCCCTCGGTGCAGCGTTCATGTTTGTGGTGTTTGGTCAGGTAACAGTCAATGATGCGATGGTCGCCAACTTCGTCGCCCCGCAGTGGCAATCACGGGTGTTCGCCCTGCGTTACTGCTTATCGTTCGGCGCCAGTGCGACGGCGATTCCGCTGATTTCCTATGTTGAACCGCGCCATGGTTTTGTAGGCCTGTACTTGATTCTCGCGGGTTTCGGCGCGTTGACCTTCCTTGCAGCAGTCGTATTCCCACGGACACCTTCCGAGGAGGCTGTAGGGCAAACGGCCTGACCTGGGACGAAAGTCGGCAAATGCTGGCGCAAAGCTAGCATTTGTACGGCTCTGCAAATCATTCCTTTGGCTGATTTGGCTGGCGTATAAGGGTTCTAGAGTACAAATCTCTATGCCAACACCGTGCAGCCAGAAAAGGGATTCATATGTTGCAGACTCGCGTCATTCCCCCGGCCGATGGGGCCTACCAGTATCCATTGCTGATCAAACGGCTGCTGATGTCCGGCGCCCGTTACGAGAAAACCCGCGAGATCATCTACCGTGACCAGATTCGCTACAGCTACCCGACCCTGATCGAGCGTGTTGCGCGGCTGGCCAACGTGTTGACAGCGGCCGGTGTGAAGGCCGGCGACACCGTCGCGGTGATGGATTGGGACAGTCATCGTTACCTGGAATGCATGTTTGCGATTCCGATGATCGGCGCGGTGATCCACACGATCAACGTGCGCCTGTCGCCCGAACAAATCCTCTACACCATGAACCACGCCGAAGACCGCTTTGTGCTGGTCAACAGCGAGTTTGTCGGCCTCTATCAAGCGATCGCGGCGCACCTGACCACGGTCGAGAAGACCTTGCTGCTGACTGATCTGCCGGAAAAAACCGCCGACTTGCCGAATCTGGTCGGCGAGTACGAGCAACTGCTGGCGGCTGCGAGCCCGCAGTACGATTTCCAGGATTTCGACGAAAACTCCGTCGCGACCACGTTCTACACCACCGGCACCACCGGCAACCCGAAAGGCGTGTACTTCACCCATCGGCAACTGGTGCTGCACACCATGGGCGTGTCGACGATCATGGGTTCCATCGACAGCGTGCGCCTGCTCGGCACCAACGATGTGTACATGCCGATCACGCCGATGTTCCACGTCCACGCCTGGGGCCTGCCTTATGTTGCGACGATGCTGGGGCTGAAACAGGTTTATCCGGGGCGCTACGATCCGGAATATCTCGTGGAGTTGTGGCGCAAGGAGAAGGTCACGTTCTCCCACTGCGTGCCGACGATCCTGCAAATGCTGCTCAACGCCAAAGGCGCGCAGGGCACCGATTTTGGCGGCTGGAAGATTGTCATCGGCGGCAGTGCGCTCAATCGCTCGCTGTACGAAACCGCCAAGGCGCGCGGCATTCAACTGACGGCCGCCTACGGCATGTCGGAAACCGGCCCGCTGGTTTCCTGCGCACACCTCAATGATGAATTGATGGCCGGCAGCGAAGACGAGCGCACCACTTACCGGATCAAGGCCGGTGTGCCGGGGCCGCTGGTGGAAGCGGCGATTGTCGACGCCGAAGGCAATTTCCTTCCGGCGGACGGCGAGACCCAGGGCGAACTGGTGCTGCGTGCGCCATGGCTCACCGAAGGTTATTTCAACGAGCCACAGAAAGGCGCAGAACTCTGGGCCGGAGGCTGGCTGCACACCGGCGACGTCGCCACGCTCGACAGCATGGGCGTGATCGACATCCGCGACCGCATCAAGGACGTGATCAAGACCGGTGGCGAATGGATTTCCTCGCTGGACCTCGAAGATTTGATCAGCCGTCACGTCGCGGTACGCGAAGTAGCAGTGGTCGGCATCGCTGATCCGCAGTGGGGCGAGCGCCCGTTTGCGCTGCTGGTGATCCGCGAAGGGCACGTGATCGGGGCCCGTGAGCTCAAGGAACACCTCAAGCCGTTTGTGGAATTGGGCCACCTGAGCAAGTGGGCGATTCCGAGTCAGATCGCCCTTGTTACCGAAATTCCCAAGACCAGCGTTGGCAAGCTCGACAAGAAGCGCATCCGCCTCGACATCACCGAATGGCAGGCCAACAACAGTACCTTCCTCTCGACACTTTGAGTGTCTTCTGGCGCGCCGAAAACGGCGCGCCAGCCCCACCAAGCAAGCGCTTGGCTTGTGAAATCAAAAAAATCAGCCATCCTTGCCGTGCCGACGCGTGTCGGACTGGCGAAAGGACTGTTCCAGAGTGGTTGGCCACTGCAAATCACACTTTAGAGGGATCAAGCAGTACCACCTGCTGGATATAGTCCGTTCAAGGATTTTTAAGAACGGAGCACACGCACAGATTGGGGCGAGCAACTTTGGAGTGATTTCGGGCAGCCTTGGCGCCCGGCCCTCCACAGCGTTTTTAAAAGTACTCACTGCCATAACAATAATGCACATGGAGTAGCGTCGATGACCTCAGTAAACCAGTTCTGGCGCCGGGCGAAACTGCCTCTGGCGGTCAGTCTTGCCTCTTCGCTCGCCGGGCCCGCATTCGGCGTCAGTTTCAACGTCGGTGAAATCGAGGGTCAGTTCGACTCGTCCCTGTCGCTTGGTGCCAGTTGGTCTACTCAGAGCCCGAACAAGAACCTCATCGGCGTCAACAACGGCGGCCATGGTCTGTCGCAGACTTCCGATGACGGTCACGCCAACTTCAAAAGCGGCGAAACCTTCTCGAAAATCTTCAAGGGCATCCATGACCTTGAACTGAAGTACGGCGACACCGGCGTGTTCGTCCGTGGCAAATACTGGTACGACTTCGAACTCAAAGACGAAAGCCGTGAGTTCAAGGACATCAGCGACAACAACCGCAAGGAAGGCGCGAAGTCCTCCGGCGGGCAGATCCTCGACGCCTTCGTCTACCACAACTACTCGATCGCCGATCAGCCGGGCTCCGTGCGTCTGGGCAAACAGGTGGTGAGCTGGGGTGAAAGTACCTTCATCGGCGGTGGTATCAACTCGATCAACCCGATCGACGTGTCCGCGTTCCGCCGTCCGGGTGCCGAGATCAAGGAAGGCCTGATTCCGGTCAACATGTTCTACGTCTCGCAGAGCCTGACCGAAAACCTCTCGGCTGAAGCGTTCTATCAGCTGGAATGGGATCAGACCGTTGTCGACAACTGCGGCACGTTCTTCTCGCAACCGGACATCATTGCCGATGGCTGCGACAACAACCTGCGCGTACTGAACAAGCGTTCGCAGATTCCGGCGGTTGCCTTGGGGCCATTGGCGGCCAACGGCGTCAACGTCGACGAAGAAGGCGTGCTGGTGCGCCGTGGCGGCGACCGTGATGCGCGCGACAGCGGCCAGTGGGGCGCGTCCTTCAAGTACATGTTCGACCCGCTCGACACCGAGTTCGGCGCCTACTTCATGAACTACCACAGCCGTGCGCCGATATTCAGCGCCACCGGTGCGCCACAATCGGTATACAACACCGCACGTGCGCTGCCAGGCCCGTTCGCGGCACTTGCGCCGCTGTTGGTCGCGGGTAACTCGGAGTATTTCGTTGAGTATCCGGAAGACATCCGTCTTTATGGTCTGAGCTTCTCCACCACCTTGCCTACCGGTACCGCGTGGAGCGGTGAGATCAGCTACCGTCCGAATGCACCGGTACAACTGAACTCCACCGACATCCTGTTCGCCGGTGTACGTCCGCTGGGCGGCGCACTGACCAACGCTTCGCTGCTCAACGGCGTTCCGGGTCAGGATCTGCATGGCTACCGTCGCAAGGAAGTGACGCAGTTCCAGACCACCCTGACGCACTTCTTCGATCAGGTCATGGGCGCCAGCCGTCTGACCGTCGTGGGTGAAGTCGGTGTGACTCACGTTGGCGGCCTGGAAAGCACTTCTGATGTTCGTTATGGCCGTGATCCGGTCTACGGCCCGGGTGAGCTGCCAGCGACTGGCGGCATCGACACCTGCGCCAACATCCTCAACGCCAGCACCATCAACGGTGCCGGCCCGGGTTCGCCGCAGAACAACCGCAGCCGCAACTGCACCAACGAAGGCTTCACCACTGCGACGTCGTGGGGCTATCGCGGCCGTGCCATCTGGGAATACAACGACGTGTTCGCCGGTGTGAACCTCAAGCCGAACGTGGCTTGGCAGCACGACGTCAGCGGCTACTCGCCTGGCCCTGGCGGTAACTTCGAGGAAGGTCGCAAAGCGGTCAGCCTCGGTGTCGACGCTGAATACCAGAACACCTACACCGCCAGCCTGGCTTACACCAACTTCTTTGACGGCAAGTACACCACTGTGGACGACCGCGACTTCGTTGCGCTCAGCTTCGGCGTGAACTTCTAAGCACTGCATTTTCAGGACGAACGAATTTATGAAAATAACAAAGAGTCTGTTCCACGCGGGTGTTCTGGGTCTGTCGTTGCTGGCGACCGGTGTGATGGCGGCCGTCCCGGCTGCCGAAGCCGACAAACTGGGCAAGAGCCTGACGCCGATGGGCGCGGAAATGGCCGGTAACGCTGACGGTTCGATCCCGGCGTGGAAGCCGTTGCCGAAAAATGCCGGCAGCGTCGATGCGCGCGGTTTCCTGTCCAATCCTTATGCCAGTGAGCAACCGCTGTTCACCATCACCGCCAAGGATGTCGACAAGTACAAGGACAAACTGGCGCCGGGGCAGTACGCGATGTTCAAGCGCTACCCGGACACCTTCAAGATGCCGGTGTACCCGTCCCACCGTGGCGCGACTGTGCCGGATGACGTGTTCGCCGCCATCAAGAAAAACGCCACCAACACCAATCTGGTGTCCGGCGGCAACGGTCTGGAAAACTTCGAAACCGCAGTACCGTTCCCGATTCCGAAAAGCGGTGTGGAAGTCATCTGGAACCACATCACCCGCTATCGCGGCGGCAGCGTGACCCGTCTGGTAACCCAGGCCACGCCGCAACCGAACGGCTCGTACAGCCTGGTGTACTTCCAGGATCAGTTCGTGTTCCGCGACAAGATGAAGGACTACGACCCGAAAAACCCGGGCAACATCCTGTTCTACTTCAAGCAGAAAGTGACCGCGCCAGCGCGTCTGGCCGGTGGTGTGCTGCTGGTACACGAAACCCTCGACCAGGTTAAAGAGCCACGTTCGGCGTGGGTCTACAACGCCGGTCAGCGTCGTGTGCGCCGTGCGCCACAAGTGTCCTATGACGGCCCGGGTACTGCGGCAGATGGCCTGCGTACCTCCGACAACCTCGACATGTTCAACGGTGCGCCGGATCGTTACGACTGGAAACTCGAAGGCAAGAAAGAGATGTACATCGCTTCCGACAGCTACAAGCTCGACGATCCGAAGCTGAAGTATTCCGACATCATCAAGGCTGGTCACATCAACCAGGATCTGGCACGTTACGAGTTGCGTCGCGTCTGGCACGTGGTGGCCACCCTGAAGGAAGGTCAGCGCCATATCTACGCCAAACGTGACTTCTACATCGACGAAGACACCTGGCAAGCAGCGGTTATCGACCATTACGACGGTCGTGGCCAACTGTGGCGCGTAGCCGAGGCGCATGCCGAGGACTACTACGACAAGCAAGTGCCGTGGTACGCCCTGGAAACTCTCTACGACCTGCAGTCCGGCCGTTACCTGGCACTGGGCATGAAGAACGAAGAGAAGCAGGCGTATGACTTCGGCTTCACCGCCACCACCAGCGATTTTACCCCGGCCGCTCTGCGCCAGGATGGCGTTCGCTAAACCGCAGTAAACCCGAGGCCGCATCCTCGTAAAAACGCCCCGACTGGTTCGGGGCGTTTTTTTTGCGCTTTTCGCGGCGCCTCTGAATTGCTTTTGTAGGAGCTGCCGAAGGCTGCGATCTTTTGATCTTTTGTTTGGGCCGTGGGTTTTGGGGGCATATCCGTTGCTGCGGTTGGGGCTTCTGGCGGTTTCGCTCTTACAGCGAGTCCCTTTTTCAAACGCCAAAAAGGAACCAAAAGGCTTTGCCCCCGGCGTACGGCACTTCGCTTAGGCTCAGTGTTCCCTCGCTACGGTGTTCATCCGGGGGCATCGCCTACGGTTTGCTTCGCTGCACCTCCTCTCGATGTGTGCGGCTGCGCCGCACGGCGCTGCGCGCCTGCCCCGGATGAACACCTACGCTCGGCCTGCCGATGGGGGCGAAAATCTGAAGCCAAATCAAAAGCCACAGCAGATCAAAAGATCGCAGCCTTCGGCAGCTCCTACAGGTCGAAATACGGGGCGAATGGCGCATTCTGGAAAGACTTTTGTAGCCATTTGTAGCAGCAACCTTCATTACCGGTACGTTTAAGGCTAGTCTGCGGACATCTGCAACGCCGCCAATAGCCATTCAAACAAGAGCCGGCCATGACTGATCTGTCCCCACTTCCGGGTCCTGCAAGCGTTGCCGTCGCGGCACTGGACGGGCGTTTCTTCCGTCCACCGTTGCCCGACGGCTATGTTTTGCGACCACGCCTGTGCGAACGCCTGCAAGCCGGGCTCGGCGGGCGATTGTTACTGGTCAGCGCACCGGCCGGGTTCGGCAAGAGTTCGCTGGCGGTGGAGTTCTGTCAGAGCCTGCCGGCGCACTGGCAAAGTTTGTGGCTGGGCCTGAGCCCGCGAGACAGCGACCCCGGGCGCTTTCTCGAACGTTTGCTCGAAGGCCTGCAGGACTACTTTCCCCAAGTGGGCAGCCGCGCATTGGGGCTGCTGAAAATGCGTCAGCGCCATCAGCCGTTTGCCTTTGAAGAATGGCTCGACGGCTTGCTTGATGAGTTGGCGCTGCACCTCGATACCGCGACGCCGCTGCTGCTGGTGCTCGACGATTACCATCTCGCCCAAGGCCCGGTGCTCGACCGTTGCCTGCAATTTTTCCTCAATCATTTGCCCGACGGCTTGCTGGTGATGGTCACCAGTCGCCAGCGGCCGGACTGGCATCTGGCGCGTTTGCGCCTGTCCCGTCAGTTGCTTGAACTGCATGAACAGGATCTGCGCCTGACCCACGACGAAGCCCTGACTTTGCTCGATCGCCACAGCAGCTCATTGCGCGGCGAAGCACTGGAGAGTCTGATTCAACGCAGCGAAGGCTGGGTTGCCGGGTTGCGTTTCTGGTTGCTCGCAGTGGCCGAAGCCGGCAACGATGCCGCGTTACCGCAAGCGCTGAACGGCGGGGAAGGGCTGATCCGCGATTATCTGCTCGAAGAAGTCATCGATTGCCTGCCGGCCGAAGTGCAGGCCTTTCTCTACGACACCGCGCCGCAAGAACGTTTTTGCAGCGAGCTGTGCGACGCCGTGCGCGAAGCCCATGACAGCGCCGAGATTCTGCGTTTTCTGCAGGCGCATCAGGTGTTTCTGGTGCCGCTCGACGAGCACGGTCACTGGTATCGCTATCACCATTTGTTCTCCGATCTGTTGCGCAGCCGTCCGATCGCTCAGGCCATGGTGCCGACCGCGACGCTGCATCTGCGCGCCTGTCGCTGGTTCAACGCGCAAGGCTTGCTCGATGAAGCGGTGGAGCAGGCGTTACGCGCCGGCCATCTCGACGTCGCGGCGAATCTGGTGCAGAACCTGTCAGAAGAACAACTGCTGGCCGAGCAAAACGTCGGGATGCTGCTGCGCTGGAAAATGGACTTGCCCGACAGCCTGCTGATCAGCACGCCGCGCCTGATCGTGCTGTACAGCTGGGCATTGGGGCTGGCCTGTCAGCTCGATGCTGCCGAAGAACTTTCCAGCCATTTGAGCCGCTTCCTGCCGGCACCCTCAGCCACTGCGCAAAAGTCGATGCTGGCGCAATGGCTGGCGCTGAGCGGGATCATCGCCCGTGGGCGCGGCCATCGTGAACTGACCCTGAAATATTGCAGCGAAGCGCTGGAGAGCCTGCCGGCTAAGCGCTATGGCCAGCGTCTGATGTGCTTGTCGACGCTGTCCAATCTGGCGATTGCCGACGGTGATCTGTGGCGCGCGCGTGGGCTCAACCGTGAATCGCTGGAGCTGGCGCAGCGTGTCGGCAATCCGCTGTTCGAAGCCTTGGCGCATTACGATCGCGCTCGCGTGTTGCAGGCGCGTGGCGAAATTCTGCGGGCACTGGATGAAGTGCATCAAGGGTTGGAGCGCTTGCGCGGTTTGTCACCGCAGCGCCTGTACGCAGTGCGCGCACGTTTGACGTTGTACGAAGGTTTTCTGTTAGCGATGCGCTTGCAGCCGCAAGTCGCCCGTACGCGTTTGTTGGCCGGCATCGGCGAGGCGCGTGCCTGTCGCGACATCAGCGTATTGATCGGCCATTGCGTGATAGCGCGGCTGGACGGTGCCACCGGCGAATTCGCCAAAGCCTTCGCTGAACTCTCCGAAGCCGAACGGCTGATGCACATCTGGGACGTGCCGCCGATCTACTATCTGGCGATGATCACCCTGGTCAAATGCGAGCTGTGGCTGGCGCAGGGCCGCACCGATCTCGCCGAGGCCTGGCTGGCGCGACTGGGCCAGACTTACACCGGGGAACGCGCGGCCGCGCCACCGGAGTTTCATCCACAACTGCCGTTGCACGTTGAATTGCAGCAGGCGCTGCTCGACATCATTCAGGGCCAGCCGATGCTCGCCGAAGGGCGCTTGAACGTGTTGCACGAGAACGGTCAGCAAACCGGGCGACAGTTGCTCAGTGTGATGGCGCTGACGCAAAAAGTGGCGTTGCTGCTGGCCGGTGGACGCGAGCCGGAAGCGCGCAAGGCATTGAGTCAGGCGCTGGAAGCCGCGGCTGGTGGCGTGCTGCAGCCGTTTGATGCGTTGATCAAAGGGCACACGGACTGGCTGCGCGCCCAATTGGCGCCGATCGCGTCGACCCTTGTCGGTCAGCAGTTACTGGGGCATATGCCGCATGTCGCTGTCCGTGCCGTGGCCGAATGTTCAGCGGCGGAACAACTCAGCAGCCGCGAACTGGCCGTGCTGCGCCTGATCGCTCAAGGCTGTTCAAATCAGGAAATCAGCGAGCAGTTATTTATCTCGCTGCACACCGTGAAAACCCACGCCAGCCACATCAACAGCAAACTGGGTGTTGAGCGGCGCACGCAAGCGGTCGCTCGGGCCAAAGAGTTAGGTCTGTTGTCCTAGCGAAAAAAAACACCCCGCCAAGGCGGGGTGTTTTTTTTACCAACTTCGATCCGTTAAGTAGTCGAAAGGATCAGACCAGCACGTCGTTCGCACTGAGCGTGTTGACACCCACCATCAAAATTTCGAAATTACCCCCGAGATCACTGCTCATGCTGCCCGACAGGACATGATTGTCGAAGCGCAGTTGGCCAATTCCGGTGAATTCACTTGAGCCAATGAAGGTCATGTGCTGGATGCCAAGGGCACCCTTCGGATCAATATCGAAATTGGAGAAATCGATCTTGTCGCCTTCCTGCGCGTTGAAATCGGCGATGACGTTGTGAGAGGCTGTCCCACCCATTGCTGCATTGATGTTGATCAAATTGTTGAACGTAAAGGTGTCGGCTCCTGCACCGCCGTTCAACATGGTATCTGCTATCCCGCCGTATAACGTGTCGTTGCCTTCTGCACCGTACAGTTTGTCGGTGCCGCCGAACCCCTGAAGCACGTTGTTGCCCGAGTTCCCGATCAGGATGTTGTCGAGGTTATTGCCGGTTAATGACAGGTCCGCGTTACCGAGCATCGTGCCATCCTCGACGCTTTCCGCAAGGCTGTAGTCGACCCAGGTGCGGACAAGGTCATGGCCGTCATCGGGAAACTCGACCACGAGGTCATTAATATTGTCCACGATATAGATATCGTCACCGCCCAAGCCAATCATGCGGTCGGCACCGAGTCCCCCCGACAAGATGTTATTACCCTGATTGCCGGTCAAAGCGTTATCCAGAGCATTACCGGTCAGACTCAGGTCTTCGTTGCCAAGCATGTAGCCATCTTCGACATTGTCCGCCAGTGTGTAGCTGACAATGGTGTGGATCGTATCCATACCTTCATCGGCGAATTCGATGACGACGTCATGAATGTTGTCGACCCTGTAAGTGTCGTTACCCGCACCGCCGATCATGGTGTCAGCGCCCATCCCGCCGTCGATAATGTTAATGCCTGCGTTGCCAGTAATTACGTTATCCAGACCGTTGCCTGCCAACGTGGAGTCGGCGTTGCCAATCATCGTGAGGTCTTCGATATTGTCCAGAAGCAGGCTGTAGCTGACACTGGTTATAACCAGATCATGGCCTTCGCCGGCTTGTTCGATCACGACATCCCTCCAGTCATCCACGATGTAGATATCATCACCTGCGCCACCAATCATGGTGTCGATGCCTGCGCCGCCATTGAGGGTGTTGGCAAGCGCGTTGCCGGTCATCCGGTTGTCTCGCTCATTACCGGAGGCGTTGATGGCATTGCCAATCAGGATCACATTTTCGACGTTGGTGCCGAGGGTGTAATCGATGGAGGAGAACACGCGATCAAGTGCGGTCAAAGAGGCATCGGTTTCAATGACGACATCGCCGACGTTGTCGACGTAATAGGTGTCGACACCGTCGCCACCGATCATGGTATCCGTACCGAGGCCGCCATTGAGGGTGTTGGCGGCGGCGTTACCGGTCAGCGTGTTGTTCAGTTCGTTGCCGGTACCGTTGACGGCATTGCCGGTCAGCACCAGGTTTTCCAGGTTGGCACCCAACATCCAGTCGATCGAGGCGCGCACGGTATCGATTTCAGTGGTCAGGGTGCTGGTTTCCGTCACTGTGTCGCCGACGTTGTCGACGATATAGGTGTCGTTGCCCAGGCTGCCGATGTAGGTGTCGGCGCCGAGACCGC
>NZ_JBIVMX010000061.1:23938-34934 GCF_044753305.1 Pseudomonas sp. NPDC088429
GGGTGTTGGCCAGCGCGTTGCCGGTCATCCGGTTGTCTCGCTCATTACCGGAGGCGTTGATGGCATTGCCAATCAGGATCACATTTTCGACGTTGGCGCCGAGGGTGTAATCGATGGAGGAGAACACGCGATCAAGTGCGGTCAAAGCGGCATCGGTTTCAATGACGACATCGCCGACGTTGTCGACGTAATAGGTGTCGACGCCGTCGCCACCGATCATGATGTCGGCGCCTGCGCCGCCATCGAGTGTGTTGCCCAAGGCATTGCCGGTCATGCGGTTGTCCCGCTCATTACCGGTGGCATTGATAGCATTGCCAATCAGGATCACATTTTCGACGTTGGCGCCTAGGGTGTAATCGATGGAGGAGAACACGCGATCAAGTGCGGTCAGAGAGGCGTCGGTTTCGATGACGACATCGCCGACGTTGTCGACGTAATAGGTGTCGACGCCGTCGCCACCGATCATTGTGTCAGCGCCGAGACCTCCATCAAGCGTATTGTCCAACGCATTCCCGGTCAGGAGGTCATTGAATGCGGAACCGACTGCATTCTCGATCTTGGCCCCATAAGCAATTGCCAGCCCCTCGCGTGTCGTCGTCATCGTGTTGTAATCGATAAACTCTTTGCCGATCTGGCTAAAGGCCCCCTCATTCAAATTGATGCTGACAGAACCCAGTTGATTACTGCCATCAATCGTATCGTTACCGCCGGCGTCCCAGAGGGTTTCGAAAATCGACTGGTTGGCGTCCCACTTGTACACGGTGTTTTCGGTTCGCCAAAAGTTGTTGGTACCGTAGAGACTCTGGATAGCCAGAACGTCAAGCAGCATAGGCGTGGTGGGCTGGTAGGAGTAGTTGCTGTTGTAACTCATGACGGTGAAGTGCACATCGTCCAGCGACGGATCCAGTAGAAGTTTGTTGCTCGCACTGACATCGAAAGGATGCTTGAGACCCAGCGCATGTCCGATTTCATGCACAAAGGTCATGTAATCGTAAGAGCCCTTGCTCGGATTTGCCTCGTTGGTCTCCGGGCCGACCCAGACATCACCACCAGACGGATTCTGTGCCGGGAAGTAAGCCCACGCAGCCGTCTGATTATCCATCAACCGGTAGCCACCGAATCGCAAGTCACCGACATTATTAATGTCATCAGTTGTCAGCGTGAAGTTGAGATCGGCGACAGCACTCCAGGTGGCCAGCGCGTTCGTCACAGCACTCTTTTGCCCCGAGGTCAGTTCATAAAGCGCGTTGTACTCGTTGTCCGGGCTGTAGTTGGTGACGAAATAGGAAGTATCCGGCGCCATGAAGCTGTAGCTGAGATTCGTCGGGCCCAGAGGAGTCCAATTTGAACCCAGCCAATACGTGCCTGAGATAAGGCTGTCGACGTATTGGTTGCCGGTCAGCATTGAGGGGAAAGTAAATGAGTACGTTGACGGTGTAGGCATGGAATTTTCCTGAGTGCGCTGCGGCCCTTCCCGAATGCAACCGCTACAAAAGTGCGATATTGCATCAAAATTGATATGGATGGCATCACTTGGCCATCATTTTCTGATTGGTGGCGTCAAATTACTGCACCAGTGAATAAATCGGCGAGTGACGTAGAATCCTGAATTGAAATGCGCCCGTTCGATTATCGACTCAGGATCTCTCATGACCGCTCCAGCTCCCGCGCTCATCCGCGAAACCTTCCCCGTCGGCCCGCTCCAGTGCAACTGCACAATCATCGGCGACCCGATCACGAAAAAAGCCATCGTCGTCGACCCGGGCGGCAATCCCGATCTGATCATGGCGCGCCTCGATGCGCATGGGCTGAAAGTGGTCAGCATCATCCACACCCACGCGCACCTCGATCACTTCCTCGCTTCGGGGCAGATGAAAGAGAAAACCGGCGCGACTCTGCATTTGCATAAAGAAGATCAGTTCCTCTGGGACAACCTTGAGATGCAATGCCAGATGTTCGGCGTGCCGTATACGCCGGTGCCATCACCGGATCGCTGGTTGAGCGACGACGAAGAACTCGCTTGCGGCTGCGGCGTGGCGCTGCATACGCCGGGTCATACACCCGGATCCATGAGCTTTTGGTTTTCCGAGGCTAAGCTGTTGATTGCCGGCGACACGCTGTTTCGTCGTGGCGTAGGGCGCACGGATTTGTGGGGCGGCGATCAGGCGACCATCGTGCGGTCGATTAAGCAGCGGCTATACACGCTGGACGAGGACGCGACTGTTGTGACCGGGCATGGCCCGGACACGCGTCTGGGGGATGAGATGCGCGAAAACCCGTTTGTGCGGGCCTAAATATTTTGTCACGGGTCTGCTGTGGAATTTTTGTGCATTGTCATGATCCAACGCCCGCACGGGCGATTGCCAATGGCCGTTGCACCATAGAATGCAAAAGTAGGAGCTCTTCATGTTCACCACGCGTCGTTTGATTATTGTCGCTACTGCCGTGGCCTTGCTGTCCGGCTGCGCCTCGCCTAACCCGTATGACAATCAGGGCCAGGCCGACAGTGGCTCCCAAGGAATGAGCAAAACCGCCAAATACGGTGGCCTCGGTGCACTCGCCGGCGCACTGGCCGGTGCCGCCATCGGTCACGACAACCGTGGCAAAGGCGCGCTGATCGGCGCGGCCGTGGTCGGTGCTTCGGCGGCCGGTTACGGGTACTACGCTGACCAGCAAGAGAAGAAGCTGCGCGCGAGCATGGCCAACACTGGTGTTGAAGTGCAGCGTCAGGGCGATCAGATCAAACTGATCATGCCGGGCAACATCACGTTCGCCACCGATTCGGCGAACATCGCTTCCAGCTTCTATCAGCCACTGAACAACCTCGCGAGTTCGCTGAAGGAATTCAGCCAGAACCAGATCGAGATCGTCGGCTACACCGACAGCACCGGCAGCCGCCAGCACAACATGGATCTGTCGCAGCGTCGTGCGCAGAGCGTGGCGACTTACCTGACCTCGCAAGGTGTCAGCGGTGCCAACCTGTCGGCGCGCGGTGCCGGCCCGGATAATCCGATTGCCAGCAACGGTGACGTCAATGGCCGTGCGCAGAACCGTCGGGTTGAAGTCAACCTGAAGGCGATTCCGGGTCAGCAGTACGGTGCGCCGCAGCAACAGCAGCCGGGCACGGTTCAGCAGTATCCGTAAGCGATTGTCTGAATGAAGAAATGCCCGATCCGGTGATCGGGCATTTTTTTGTCTGCGCCCTGTAGGAGCTGCGGCACGCTGCGATCTTTTGATTTTGAAAAATGAACATCAAAAGATCGCAGCCTCGTTGCACTCGACAGCTCCTACAGGTTTTATGGTCGCTGCCACTTCCCCAGACACAAAAAAGCCCCCGAACACATCACTGTCCGGGGGCTTTTGGTTTGCAGCGAAGACTGCTTACTTCTTCAAACCATAGTGCTCATCAAGCATGCCCGGCGCGTTCGGGGTTTTTGGTGCGTAGTCACGCGGCGGTTCTTGATTGTTGTGCGGTGGCGTCAGGCGCTCGCGCGGTGCCTGCGCTGCGTCGGCGTGCAGGGCGGCCATCAAGCGCTGGCGGGTCTGCTCGTCCAGGGCCAGACGGTTGGCGCCCTCGGCGAGATGATCCTGCACTTCCTGATAGCTCTGGGTCAGTTTCTTGACCAGCATCGCGGTGCTGTTGAAGTGGGTGACCACCTCGTTTTGATAACTGTCGAAGCGCTCCTGGATATCATCCAGTTGACGCTGCGTACGGCTCGGCGCGGCGTTCGGCGCAACGCGCGCGATCAGGAATCCAATGGCGACACCCACAACCAGGGCAAGAGTCGGTAACAACCAAACTAAGAGCGAGTGTTCCACGCGACCTTCATCTATACAAGGAATAGCTTTAAGTAAACGGCTCGAACCTGCGCTGTATACCGCGATTCACTCGCAATAGATTGGCACAGACAATTTGCTAGACGAGTCGACCCGATTCGAGGTCACGGAGTTCCTTCCTTGCTGATGCGTGAAACCCCTGTAGTGATTGCCGGCCCAGTCGGCCAAATCGAAGCCTTGTACCTCGATAACGAGCAGCCGCGCGGCATCGCGCTGATCTGCCACCCGAACCCGGTGCAGGGCGGCACCATGCTCAACAAAGTCGTCTCGACCCTGCAGCGCACCGCGCGCGACGCAGGCCTGATTACCTTGCGCTTCAACTATCGCGGCGTCGGCGCCAGCGAAGGTTCGCACGACATGGGCACCGGTGAAGTCGATGATGCCCAAGCGGCTGCGGCATGGCTGCGCGAAAAACATCCGAACCTGCCGCTGACCCTGTTCGGTTTCTCCTTCGGCGGATTTGTTGCAGCAAGTCTCGGCGGTCGTCTTGAAGCCCAAGGCGTGCAGCTCAAGCACCTGTTCATGGTCGCCCCGGCGGTCATGCGTCTGGGCGAGCAGGATCAACTGCCGCAGCAGGGCGAACTCACCGTGATCCAGCCGGAAACCGACGAAGTCATCGAGCCTCAGCTGGTTTACGACTGGTCGGAACAACTCCAGCGCCCCCATGAGCTGTTGAAAGTGGCAGAATGCGGACACTTTTTTCATGGCAAGCTGACCGATCTCAAGGATCTGATCCTGCCGCGTCTCTCGAATTGATTGCAGTCTGACAAGCGATTACCCATGACGAACCGTACCCGTATCCTCACCGGCATCACCACCACCGGCACGCCGCACCTGGGCAACTACGCCGGCGCCATCCGCCCGGCGATCCTTGCCAGCCGTGACAGCAATGCCGATTCGTTCTACTTCCTGGCCGACTACCACGCCCTGATCAAATGCGATGACCCGCTGCGCATCCAGCGCTCGCGTCTGGAAATCGCTGCGACCTGGCTGGCCGGTGGCCTCGATGTCGACCGCGTGACCTTCTACCGCCAGTCCGACATCCCGGAAATCCCTGAGCTGACCTGGCTGCTGACCTGCGTCGCCGCCAAGGGCCTGCTCAACCGCGCGCACGCCTACAAGGCCTCGGTGGACAAGAACGTCGAAACCGGTGAAGACCCGGACGCCGGCATCACCATGGGCCTCTACAGCTACCCGGTGCTGATGGCCGCAGACATCCTGATGTTCAACGCGCACAAAGTGCCGGTCGGTCGTGACCAGATCCAGCACGTTGAGATGGCCCGCGACATCGGCCAGCGTTTCAACCACTTGTTCGGTCAGGGCAAAGAATTCTTCACCATGCCCGAAGCGCTGATCGAAGAAAGCGTGGCGACATTGCCGGGCCTCGACGGTCGCAAGATGTCGAAGAGCTACGACAACACCATCCCGTTGTTCTCCAGCGCCAAAGAGATGAAAGACGCGATCTCGCGGATCGTCACTGACTCGAAGGCGCCAGGCGAAGCGAAAGATCCGGACAACTCGCATTTGTTCACCCTGTTCCAGGCCTTCGCCACGCCAGCACAGGCTGACGAATTCCGCAGCGAACTGTTGGGCGGTCTGGGTTGGGGCGAGGCGAAGAGCCGTTTGTTCCAGTTGCTCGACAACGATCTCGGCGAAGCGCGCGACAAGTATCACCAGTTGATCGAACGTCCGGCGGATCTGGAAGACATCCTGCAGATCGGTGCGAAAAAGGCCCGTGCTGTGGCGACACCGTTCCTCAACGAATTGCGCGAAGCCGTTGGCCTGCGTTCTTTCGTCAATCAGGTTCAGGTTGCCGCAACCACGAAGAAGAAGGCCGCGAAAGCCGCGCGTTTCGTCAGCTTCCGTGAAGACGACGGCAGCTTCCGTTTCCGTCTGCTGGCGGCCGATGGCGAGCAATTGCTGCTGTCGCGTAACTTCGCCGACGGCAAAGCCGCAGGGCAGGTGACCAAGCAACTGCAATCGGGTCAGGCGCTGGACGTACGCAGCGAAGACCTGAGCTTCAGCGTCTGGCTCGAAGGCGAGTGCGTGGGCGACAGCCCGGCGTTCGCCGATGCTGCGGCTCGCGATGCGGCCATCGAGGCACTGCGCGTCGCGCTGACCCCGGTTCAAGACTAATCGGCGGCACGGCCCGACCAAGGGCCGATTGCCATTCCCCCGGGCCATCGCTACAGTGACGGCCCGTTTTTGTTGCCTTGCTAACGAATTATGACGCCCCTAGAACGATACCAAGCTGATCTGAAACGCCCGGACTTCTTCCATGATGCCGCGCAGGAAACTGCTGTGCGTCATTTGCAGCGTCTGTACGACGATCTGATCGCGGCTGATCAGAACAAGCCAGGCCTGCTGAGCAAACTGTTTGGCAAAAAGGATCAGACGCCGGTCAAGGGCCTGTATTTCTGGGGCGGCGTAGGTCGCGGCAAAACTTATCTGGTCGACACCTTCTTCGAAGCGCTGCCGTTCAAGGAAAAGACCCGCACCCACTTCCACCGCTTCATGAAGCGCGTGCACGAAGAGATGAAAACCCTCGGCGGCGAGAAAAATCCGCTGACCATCATCGCCAAGCGTTTCTCCGACGAGTCGCGAGTGATCTGCTTCGATGAATTCTTCGTTTCCGACATCACCGACGCGATGATCCTCGGCACGTTGATGGAAGAACTCTTCAAAAATGGCGTGACTCTGGTCGCGACGTCGAACATCGTCCCGGACGGTCTGTACAAGGACGGCCTGCAACGCGCGCGCTTCCTGCCAGCCATCGCGCTGATCAAGCAGAACACCGAGATCGTCAACGTCGACAGCGGCGTCGACTACCGTCTGCGTCACCTCGAACAAGCGGAGCTGTTCCACTTCCCGCTCGACGAGGCGTCCCACGAAAGCCTGCGCAAGAGCTTCCGCGCGCTGACGCCGGAATGCACAGCAGCGGTCGAGAACGACGTGTTGATGATCGAAAACCGCGAGATCCGCGCATTGCGTACTTGCGACGACGTGGCCTGGTTCGATTTCCGCGAACTGTGCGACGGCCCGCGTAGCCAGAACGACTACATCGAACTGGGCAAGATCTTCCACGCCGTGTTGCTCAGCGGTGTCGAGCAGATGAGCGTCACCACCGACGACATCGCTCGCCGCTTCATCAACATGGTCGACGAGTTCTACGACCGTAACGTCAAGCTGATCATTTCCGCTGAAGTCGAGCTGAAGGATCTGTACACCGGCGGCCGCTTGAATTTCGAATTCCAGCGCACGCTGAGCCGTCTGCTGGAAATGCAATCGCACGAATTCCTGTCGCGGGCGCACAAGCCTTAAGCGGATTTCGGCAAATAAAAAGGGCCTGCAATTGCAGGCCCTTTTTTATGCGCTGAAGATCAAAAGATCGCAGGCTTCGCCAGCTCCTACAGGTGTACGCCATTCTGTAGGAGCTGCCGCAGGCTGCGATCTTGATCGTTCCCACGCTCCGCGTGGGAATGCATACCGTGACGCTCTGCGTCACATTCCGGGGCGGACGCAGAGCGTCCATTGGCAGCATTCCCACGCAGAGCGTGGGAACGATCATCGGGGGGGGAGGGTTAGGCAGCTTGCTGAAACTGCTGCCGATACTGGTTCGGCGACAGCTCGGTGTGCTGGCGGAACAACCGCGCAAAGAAGCTCGCGTCGTCGTAACCGACCTCATAACTGATGGTCTTGATGCTCTTGCGGCTGCCCGACAACAAGCCCTTCGCCGTCTCGATGCGCAGCCGCTGCAGGTAATGCAGCGGCTTGTCGCCAGTCGCAGTCTGGAAGCGGCGCATGAAATTGCGAATGCTCATGCCATGCTCGCGCGCCACATCTTCGAAGCGGAATTTGTCGGCGAAGTGCTCTTCAAGCCAATGCTGAATCTGCAGGATGATCACGTCCTGATGCAGCTTCTGCCCGCCAAAACCAATGCGCCCCGGCGAATAATTGCGCTGCACTTCGTAAAGAATATCGCGGGCCACAGCCTGTGCGACGTTGGCTCCACAGAAGCGCTCGATCAAGTAGATGTAAAGGTCGCAGGCCGACGTGGTGCCGCCAGCGCAATACAGGTTGTCGGCGTCGGTCAGGTGCTTGTCCTGATTCAGGTGCACCTTGGGGAAGCGTTCGGTGAAGGCGTTGAAGAAACGCCAGTACGTGGTCGCCTCCTTGCCATTCAGCAGCCCGGCTTCGGCCAGCCAGAACACCCCGGTGGCTTCGCCGCAGAGCACAGCGCCGCGAGCATGTTGCTCACGCAGCCACGGCATGATTTGCGGGTAACGGGTGCACAGGGTTTCGAAGTCGTCCCAGAACGCCGGGAGGATGATGATATCGGTGTTTTCCAGACCACCGTCGACGGGGATCACCACATCGCTGAAGCTTGTTACCGGTTTGCCGTCGGGGCTGACGATGCGCGTTTCAAACGCGGGTGTCAGGCCGTGGCCCAGTTGTTTGCCGTAGCGCAGGCTCGCCACATGGAAAAAATCCTTGGCTTGCATGAGGGTGAAGGCGAAAACCCGGTCGATAGCCAGGATGCTGACGCGCCGCAAGGGCGTGGAGACTTGCTTGGACATAATTCAACTTTTGTTTTGTTTTTATAAGGGAAAGTGGTCACCAGACGGCTGGATCGTCTTATTTTTTGTCGGATGTGTCCAGTGTCCTGTGTCGGAGGGGAGGCTTAGTCTCTGAGGGTCATCTCCCTCCAACAAGAAAGAAAGGTGCCGCATGATCCCCAGAACCTTGTTCAGCTCCGAGCACGAATTATTCCGCGACAGCGTACGAACCTTCCTCGAAAAAGAGGCCGTGCCGTTCCATGCGCAGTGGGAGAAACAAGGCCACATCGACCGCAAGCTGTGGAACAAGGCCGGGGAGGCGGGGATGCTCTGCTCGCACCTGCCGGAAGAATACGGCGGGCTGGGGGCGGACTTTCTCTACAGCGCTGTGGTGATCGAGGAGGTCGGCCGGCTGGGCCTGACCGGCATCGGTTTCTCGCTGCATTCGGACATCGTCGCGCCGTACATCCTGCATTACGGCAGTGAAGCGCTGAAACACAAATACCTGCCGAAACTGGTCTCCGGCGAGATGGTCACCGCCATCGCGATGACCGAACCTGGCGCGGGCTCCGACCTGCAAGGCGTGAAAACCACCGCTGTGCTCGACGGCGATGAATACGTGATCAATGGCTCGAAAACCTTCATCACCAACGGCTTCCTCGCGGATCTGGTGATCGTCGTTGCCAAGACCGATCCCAAGGCCGGCGCCAAGGGCACCAGCCTGTTTCTGGTCGAAGCGAATACGCCGGGCTTCGAGAAGGGCAAACGCCTCGAGAAAGTAGGGATGAAGGCGCAGGACACGTCGGAATTGTTCTTCCAGGACGTACGCGTGCCGAAAGAAAAGCTGCTGGGACAGGCCGGGGCAGGGTTTGCTTATCTGATGCAGGAGTTGCCTCAGGAACGCCTGACGGTGGCGATTGGCGGTCTGGCCTCAGCCGAAGCAGCGTTGCAATGGACGCTGGATTACACCCGTGATCGCAAGGCGTTCGGCAAGGCGATTGCTGATTTCCAGAACACTCGCTTCAAACTGGCAGAGATGGCCACTGAAATTCAGATCGGCCGAGTGTTTGTCGACAAATGTCTGGAACTGCATCTGCAAGGCAAGCTGGATGTGCCGACGGCGGCGATGGCCAAATACTGGGGCACCGACCTGCAATGCAAGGTGCTCGACGAGTGCGTACAACTGCATGGCGGCTACGGCTTTATGTGGGAATACCCGGTGGCCCGGGCGTGGGCGGATGCGCGCGTGCAGCGGATCTATGCCGGCACCAATGAAATCATGAAAGAGATCATTGCGCGGTCGCTCTAGGTTTGTGCTGATGCGGCGAACGCCTTCGCGGGCAAGCCTTGCTCCTACGGATTTTGATTCTCTGTAGGAGCAAGGCTTGCCCGCGAAGCTTTTAATGCTCAATCAGGGTGCCGGATTCGGATGATCCTTGTGAATCGCCTCAATCCCTTCCAGCACTTCATCGGAAAGCTTCAGATCAAAACTGGCGATGTTGCTGTCCAGTTGTTCAAGCGTCGTCGCACCAATGATGTTGCTGGTGACGAACGGTTGCTGGGTCACGAACGCCAACGCCATCTGCGCCGGATCCAGACCGTGCTCACGGGCGAGGGCGACGTAACGGCTGCACGCTGCTTCCGATTGCGCATTGAAATAGCGGCTGAAGCGGCTATAGAGGCTCAGACGGCCTTTCGGCGGACGTGCGCCACCTTCGTACTTGCCCGACAGGAAACCAAACGCCAGCGGCGAATAGGCGAGCAGGCCGCACTGTTCGCGAATGGCGATTTCCGCCAGACCCACTTCAAAGCTGCGGTTGAGCAGGTTGTACGGGTTCTGGATCGACACCGCACGCGGCCAGCCACGGGCTTCGGCCAGTGCGAGAAAACGCATGGTGCCCCACGGCGTTTCGTTGGACAGACCGATGTGGCGAATCTTGCCGGCCTTCACTTGCTCGTCGAGCGCTTCGAGGGTGTCTTCCAGCGGCGTCAGATTGGCTTCGATCTTGTGCTTGTAGCCCAGCTGTCCGAAAAAGTTGGTGCTGCGCTCCGGCCAGTGCAGTTGGTACAGATCGATGTAATCGGTCTGCAGGCGCTCGAGGCTGGCATCCACCGCAGCGGTGATGTGCTGGCGGTTGTGGCGCAGGTTTTTATCGCGGATGTAGTCGATGGTGTTGCCCGGGCCGGCGATCTTGCTGGCGAGGATCCAGTCGGCACGATCGCCGCGACTTTTGAAATAATTGCCGATGTAACGCTCGGTGGTGGCGTAGGTTTCGGCTTTCGGTGGCACCGGGTACATCTCGGCGGTGTCGATGAAATTGATCCCGGCTTCCTTGGCGCGTTCGATCTGGGCGAAGGCTTCAGCTTCAGTGTTTTGCTCGCCCCAGGTCATGGTGCCGAGGCAGATTGCGCTCACGTTCAGGTCGGTACGGCCTAGCTGGCGATAGTCCATCGGGTACTCCTTGGGCAAAACAATCATAAAAGCAGGTTGAATTATTTTTCGCAATCTGCATAATTGCCGACCTCTTTCTGCAGTGGAAGTGATGCGCCGCCGCCGAAGAATCTTGCCGTTGAACGGACGCGCCGACCCGAGCCCCCGACAG
>NZ_JBIVMX010000062.1:0-34540 GCF_044753305.1 Pseudomonas sp. NPDC088429
AAACAAACTGAAAAAAAGATGAACAACAATGACACTAATAAAGACTTTTTCTCAATACAGCAGGTACTGGCGAGTCGGATCCAGCTCCTTGAAACGAGCGTTCACTGCGTAGAACGGCATCGTCTGTACTTCTACGCCAGCGAGTTCCAGCGGCTCATCCTCGGCGGCATCCGGGTGACGGATGTCGATCACGATCTGGCCGGCCAGTGCTTCGCTGACTTCTTCAATCTGTACGTCCTGGCCCAATTCGTCGATCACGCGATCGATCGGCACCAGTTTGGCGTTTTCGAGCGCACGCTCGAGCACCGCCATGTCGAATTCTTTCTCTTCGTGCTCAACGCGACCGCGTTTGGCGGCGGTCTTCGGGTTGACCGAAATGACCCCGCAGTATTCCGGCATGTGCCGGGCGAAATCGGCGGTGCCGATTTCATTGGCCGTGTCGATGATGTCCTGCTTGTGCGCCACGATCAGCGGGCGCAGGACAAGCTTGTCGGTCACGCAGTCGATCACCGACAGGTTCGGCAACGTCTGGCTCGACACCTGGGAGATCGCCTCGCCAGTGACCAGCGCTTCGATCTGCAGGCGGTCAGCGATGTTGGACGCCGCGCGCAACATCATACGCTTCAATACGACGCCCATATGACTGTTATCGACTTTGCCGAGAATTTCGCCGAGAACTTCTTCGAACGGAACACTGACAAATAGCACGCGTTGCGAGCTGCCGTACTTCTTCCAGATGAAATGCGCGACTTCCATAACGCCCAATTCATGGGCGCGACCGCCCAGATTGAAGAAACAGAAGTGGGTCATCAGGCCGCGACGAATGATCTGGTAGGCCGCAACGGTCGAGTCAAAGCCGCCGGACATCAATACCAGCGTCTGCTCAAGGGCGCCGAGCGGGTAACCGCCGATGCCGTTGTGCTGGCTGTGAATCACAAACAACCGTTTGTCGCGAACTTCGATACGGACTTCGATTTCCGGCGATTTCAGGTCAATCCCGGCAGCACCGCACTCACGACGCAGCTTGCTGCCGACGTATTTTTCCACGTCCATCGAGCTGAACGCGTGCTTGCCGGCACGCTTGCAACGCACCGAAAAGATCTTCCCGGCCAGCGCATCGCCGTAGTGCTCTTTGCACTTCTCGGTGATGTCGTCGAAGTCGCCCAGCGGGTACTCGTCGATCTGCAGAAAGTGCGCGATGCCCGGCATACAGGTCAGGCGCTCACCCATCTCTTTCAAGGCTTTGGCGTCGGTAATGCGGGTTTCCAGCTCGAGATTGTCCCACACACCGTTCACCACCACGGCCGGGTCCAGGTCGCGGAGCACGGTGCGGATGTTCTTGGCCAACTGGCGGATGAATTTCGTCCGGACAGGTCGGCTTTTGAGGGTGATCTCGGGGAAGACTTTTACGATTAGTTTCATGAAAACAGCGCGCGAACGGCCAGCCGAAAAAGGGGGGCGCGGATTATAGCGGAAATTGCTCAAGGTTTAACCAGTTAATGTGCAGAAGGTTTTGCCTGCACCAAAACGGGTCATTTTCGATTGAAGACGCTACATTAGGGGGCGAGATTTGCAGCATTAAGACGCTTTGCACCTTAATAAGCGTGAATTTGGGGCAAAAAACCCATGCTGGGGCACTGGCATGCAATTTGCTCCCTTGTGAGGCAGGTTGCCTTGGCAGAGTATTCGCGCCGGCATCACCCACATTTAAGGGCATCCACTACCAAGCCCGAAGCCACCCGGAGGACATATGTCGAAGACGGTTCAACTCATCAAAGATCATGACGTCAAGTGGATTGATCTGCGCTTCACGGACACCAAAGGTACTCAGCACCACGTGACCATGCCGGCTCGCGATGCTTTGGACGACGACTTCTTCGAAGTCGGCAAAATGTTCGACGGCTCCTCCATCGCTGGCTGGAAAGGCATCGAAGCCTCCGACATGATCCTGATGCCGGTTGACGAAACTGCCGTTCTCGACCCGTTCACCGAAGACGCCACCCTGATCCTGGTGTGCGACATCATCGAACCTTCGAGCATGCAAGGCTACGACCGCGACCCACGTGCGATCGCCAAGCGCGCCGAAGAACACCTGAAAGCCACCGGTATCGGTGACACCGTATTCGCCGGTCCAGAGCCAGAATTCTTCATCTTTGACTCGGTGAAATTCAAGTCGGACATCTCCGGCTCGATGTTCAAGATCTACTCCGAGCAAGGTTCGTGGATGTCCGACCAGGACATCGAAGGCGGCAACAAGGGTCACCGTCCAGGCGTCAAAGGCGGCTACTTCCCGGTTCCACCGTTCGACCACGACCACGAAATCCGTACCTCCATGTGCAACGCACTGGAAGAAATGGGCCTGACCGTTGAAGTTCACCACCACGAAGTGGCGACTGCCGGCCAGAACGAAATCGGCGTCAAGTTCAACACCCTGGTGAAGAAAGCTGACGAAACCCAAACCCTGAAGTACGTTGTACACAACGTTGCTGACGCTTACGGCCGCACCGCGACCTTCATGCCGAAGCCACTGTACGGCGACAACGGTTCGGGCATGCACGTACACATGTCGATCTGGAAAGACGGCAAAAACACCTTCGCAGGTGAAGGCTATGCCGGCCTGTCCGATACCGCTCTGTACTTCATCGGCGGCATCATCAAACACGGTAAGGCCCTGAACGGCTTCACCAACCCGGCTACCAACTCGTACAAGCGTCTGGTACCAGGCTTCGAAGCTCCGGTCATGCTGGCCTACTCGGCTCGCAACCGTTCCGCTTCGATCCGTATTCCTTACGTGTCGAGCCCGAAAGCCCGCCGTATCGAAGCCCGCTTCCCGGATCCGGCTGCCAACCCGTACCTGGCCTTCGCAGCACTGCTGATGGCTGGTCTGGACGGTATCCAGAACAAGATCCACCCTGGCGACGCTGCTGACAAAAACCTGTACGACCTGCCGCCTGAAGAGGCGAAAGAGATCCCACAAGTTTGCGGCAGCCTGAAAGAAGCCCTGGAAGAGCTGGACAAGGGCCGCGCGTTCCTGACCAAGGGCGGCGTATTCTCCGACGACTTCATCGACGCTTACATCGCGCTGAAATCGGAAGAAGAAATCAAGGTTCGCACCTTTGTACACCCACTGGAATATGAGCTGTACTACAGCTGCTGATCCGGTAGCGCCGCGCTCCGTGGCGTGAGTGAAAGAGGCCTCCTTCGGGAGGCCTTTTTTATTGCAGATCAAAAGATCGCAGCCTTCGGCAGCTCCTACATCGATCCCTGTAGGAGCTGCCGAAGGCTGCGATCTTTTGACTTTGCTTTTCAATTCCAATTGTTAACAGCTTGGGCCTCTCGCCCACCCTGACCTATGCTGCACCCCATCGCTTTCAATCCCGGTCGATTTCATGGGTCGCACCTTTCTCTACATTCTATTGTTGATCGCCCTGCCCGCCGCCGCGCAGATCTACAAGTACACCGATGCCAACGGCAACACGGTCTACAGCGATCACTCGCCGGACGGCGTACAGGCGCAGCCCGTGGAGTTGCCGCCGCTCAATCGCGTCGAGCCGCAAGCGCCGAGCGCACCCCCTGCGCCCGTCAGCGACAACCGTAAACCTCAGCGCAACGCCTACGACATCCTCGAACTCGCCGGGCTGCCCACCGAAGAAGCCCTGCGCGCGAACAACGGCACCTTCACCGTCAACGTGCTGATCAAGCCGCGGCTGCAACCGCCGCATCAATTAAGGCTGGTACTCGATGACGAACCCTACGGCCAGCCAAGCAATGTGCCGATCCTGCAATTGGTCAACGTCGATCGCGGCGAACATCGTCTCGCCGTGCAGGTCATCGACGGCCAGACGATCATTCAACAGAGCCCGCCAGTCGCCCTCAGCGTACAGCGGGTGCACACGCCATGATCCGCGCATGGCTGATCGTCGCGATGGCGCTGGTGACACTGCAGGCCTCAGCCGAGGTGTTCACTTACATTGATTCGCAAGGTAACCGCGTCTACACCGATCAACCGCGCAGCAACGCCAAGCGCGTACCGATCGCGACCAGCAATCGCATGTCCGCCAATCCAACCGCTGCCGCACCGATCACCACCGCAAAAAAATCCCCGGAACAACCACCCTTCCACTACGACATGCTGCGCATTCTGGTGCCCGAACCCGATGCCACGATTCGCAGCAGCGCCGGCGAAATCATCGTCAGCGTCACCAGCGAACCCGGCCTGCAACGCGGTCACCGCTATCGTCTATTACTGGACGGCCAGGCCACCGGCGAACCCGGCCTGAGCCCTGTGTTCCCGCTGAACAACATTGATCGCGGCAGCCACAATCTCTCGGTTGAAATCCTCGACTTGGAGGGCCGCACTGTCGAGCGCACCGCCAACCAGCCGTTCCACATGTTGCGCATTTCCCTCGCGCAGAAACGCCAGGTCAAACCCTGCGTCGCCGACGACTACGGCGTACGCCCGGAATGCCCTTTGAAAGACAAACCGCCCGAGCCGAAAAACCCCTTCCTGCGTTTCTTCTAACGCCGCTCAGCATTGCGCACTATATTGGTGCAATAGCCTGCACCGTACTCACATTCCAACCCATTTTGGTTCGAAACTACCCGCGAGAGCTGGCCCAGTGCCACGTAAACGAGCGTCAAACGCCTGTTTCAGGGGTTAAGCGCTTCTTTTCAGAGCCTTGGTTTGGTTTTTGCATTTTCAGTTCACCGACGCTTGCTTGTTGCGCACGCTCCGCCCCCAAAAGAGGCTCCGATGACCATTAGCGACGCAATCCACCGTTTGCTGCTCGACAACCTGACCACCGCCACGATCCTGCTCGACGCTGAATTGCGCCTCGAGTACATGAACCCGGCGGCGGAGATGCTGCTCGCCATCAGCGGGCAGCGTAGCCATGGGCAATTCATCAGCGAGCTGTTCACTGAATCCACCGAAGCGCTGAATTCGTTGCGCCAAGCGGTAGAGCAGGCGCACCCGTTCACCAAGCGCGAAGCGATGCTCACCGCCCTCACCGGCCAGACCTTGACCGTGGATTACGCGGTGACGCCGATCCTCAGTAACGGTGCGACCATGCTCCTGCTGGAAGTGCATCCGCGTGATCGCTTGCTGCGGATCACCAAGGAAGAGGCGCAAATTTCCAAACAGGAAACCAGCAAAATGCTGGTACGCGGCCTCGCCCACGAAATCAAGAATCCCCTCGGCGGCATCCGTGGCGCCGCGCAATTGCTCGCCCGCGAACTGCCGGAAGAAAGCCTGCGCGATTACACCAACGTGATCATTGAAGAGGCCGATCGCCTGCGCAATCTGGTCGACCGCATGCTCGGCTCGAACAAGTTGCCGTCACTGGCGATGTGCAACATTCACGAAGTGCTGGAACGCGTCTGCCATCTGGTCGAAGCGGAAAGTCAGGGCTGCATCACCTTGGTGCGCGATTACGACCCAAGCATTCCCGACGTGCTGATCGACCGCGAACAAATGATTCAGGCGGTGCTGAATATCGTGCGCAACGCGATGCAGGCGATCAGCAGCCAGAACGAGCTGCGTCTGGGCCGCATCAGCCTGCGCACACGCGCCATGCGCCAGTTCACCATCGGCCACGTCCGCCATCGTCTGGTGACCAAGATCGAGATCATCGACAACGGCCCGGGGATCCCCGCGGAACTTCAAGAAACCATTTTCTTTCCCATGGTCAGCGGACGCCCGGACGGTACCGGACTCGGCCTGGCCATTACCCAGAACATCATCAGCCAGCACCAGGGCCTGATCGAATGTGACAGCCATCCAGGCCACACCACCTTCTCGATCTTTCTGCCACTGGAACAAGGAGCCACATCGACATGAGCCGTAGTGAAACCGTGTGGATCGTCGATGACGACCGTTCTATCCGTTGGGTTCTGGAAAAGGCCTTGCAGCAGGAAGGCATGACCACTCAGAGCTTCGACAGCGCCGATGGCGTGATGAGTCGGCTGGCCCGTCAGCAGCCTGACGTGATCATTTCCGACATCCGTATGCCGGGGGCCAGCGGTCTGGATCTGTTGGCGCGGATTCGCGAGCAGCACCCACGGTTGCCGGTCATCATCATGACCGCTCACTCCGATCTGGACAGCGCTGTCGCCTCGTATCAGGGCGGCGCGTTCGAGTACCTGCCGAAGCCGTTCGACGTTGATGAAGCGGTGTCGCTGGTCAAGCGCGCCAACCAACACGCGCAAGAGCAGCAAGGCCTGGAAGTCGTACCAGCGCTGACCCGCACCCCGGAAATCATCGGCGAAGCGCCGGCGATGCAGGAAGTGTTTCGCGCCATCGGGCGGTTGAGCCACTCCAACATCACCGTGCTGATCAATGGCGAATCCGGCACCGGCAAAGAACTGGTCGCCCACGCCCTGCACCGCCACAGCCCGCGCGCGGCTTCGCCGTTTATCGCGCTGAACATGGCGGCGATTCCCAAGGATCTGATGGAGTCCGAGCTGTTCGGCCATGAGAAAGGCGCGTTCACCGGCGCGGCGAATTTGCGTCGCGGCCGCTTTGAACAGGCTGACGGCGGCACGCTGTTCCTCGATGAAATCGGCGACATGCCGGCAGATACGCAAACCCGTTTGCTGCGGGTTCTGGCCGACGGCGAGTTCTATCGCGTTGGCGGGCATGTGCCGGTCAAGGTCGACGTGCGCATCATCGCCGCGACGCACCAGAATCTGGAAACCCTGGTGCACGCCGGCAAATTCCGTGAAGACTTGTTCCATCGCCTCAACGTGATCCGCATCCACATCCCGCGCCTGTCGGATCGTCGCGAAGACATCCCGACCCTGGCCAAGCATTTCCTCAGCCGCGCCGCGCAGGAACTGGCGGTCGAGCCGAAGCTGCTGAAAAGCGAGACCGAGGAATACCTGAAAAACCTGCCGTGGGGCGGCAACGTGCGTCAGTTGGAGAACACCTGCCGCTGGATCACGGTGATGGCGTCCGGGCGCGAAGTGCACATCAGCGACCTGCCGCCGGAACTGCTGAACCTGCCGCAGGATTCGGCGCCAGTGACCAATTGGGAGCAGGCGCTGCGCCAGTGGGCCGACCAAGCCTTGGCGCGCGGCCAGTCGAGTTTGCTCGACAGCGCGGTGCCGGCGTTTGAGCGAATCATGATCGAGACGGCGCTGAAGCACACGGCCGGACGTCGCCGTGATGCGGCGGTGTTGCTGGGTTGGGGGCGTAATACCCTGACGCGCAAGATCAAGGAATTGGGGATGAAGGTTGATGGGGCGGATGAGGATGAGGGGGATGAGGGTTAAACCCCAAGTTCTTCGCTGAACGTCAGACCAATCGCGAGCAGGCTCACTCCTACAGTTGGAATGCGCTCCCCTGTAGGAGTGAGCCTGCTCGCGATGCTTTTGAGGCCACTGTGCACCGCATGGATGCACGATGACCTGTGATCGGGCACTGCCAGTCTTTCGAAAGACCACCTCAAAACCTTAAAAGCTCAGCCTTCAAAAAACACGAAAGCCCCGAATCCCGGGGCTTTCGCGTTTCTGCTCAGCTTTTTTGTTTCAACAAATTAAAACCTGGCACGCGCCCTGCAATACCTCTTACAGGTGATTCGTTTCACCACCCGTTTCGGGGACCTTGGTACAGGCAGGCCGGGGATTCCCCTCTTTACACCGGGCGCAGATCGCCACGCGATGCGCCCACCCTTTTGGGATCCTTGGTACAGGCAGGCCGGGGGTTCCCTCTTTACACCGGACCGACGCGATACGCGAAGTCCACCCCGTTTTGGGAACCCTGATACAGGCAGGTCAGGGATTCCCGCTTTTATTACTCGCGGAGATGGATCTCCAGCCGCCAGCGGTCATCGACCTTGCTGCCGGCCCAGTCTCCCTGCAGCGGCCGCGCCGCCAGCACCGTCAGCAACAACCCTCCGTCACTCGATCGCGTCCGCCAGTTCACGTCCTTACCTTTGAGCTTGAGCTGGCCTTTCTGCGCCCGTCCTTCGGCCTGAAACAGCAGCGCCACGGTGCCATCGATGATCTCACCGTGCAGCTTCGGCTCGTTGTTGAACCACACCACCAAACCGCCGTCAGTCACTTCGACTTGCTGTAGCACACTGGGATCCGGCGTGGTCAGACGACCAATCATCAAGCCGATCATCATGCCGACAATCGCCAGCGAACCGATCACTCGCGGGAATAGTTTCGAACGCCGGTCTGCTTGCGGCGTAGAATGCGCGTCATCTTTACCTTCGGAGCCGTGCATGTTTCACGTCATCCTTTTTCAACCAGAAATTCCGCCGAATACCGGCAACGTTATCAGGCTGTGCGCCAACAGCGGCTGCCACCTGCATTTGATCGAACCGCTGGGCTTCGAGATGGACGACAAGCGCTTGCGCCGTGCCGGTCTCGACTACCACGAATATGCCACGCTGCAGCGCCATGCCGACCTCGCCAGTTGCCTGGAAAGCATCGGCAACCCTCGGGTGTATGCGTTCACAACCAAGGGCTCGCGGCCGTTTCATGATGCGGCGTTTGTCCCGGGTGATGCGTTCATCTTCGGTCCGGAAAGTCGTGGCTTGCCGCCGGAAGTGCTCGACGCCCTTGCGCCGGATCAGCGCCTGCGTCTGCCGATGCGTGAAGGCTGCCGTAGCCTGAACCTGTCCAACACCGTGGCGGTCGCCGTGTACGAAGCCTGGCGCCAGAACGACTTCAAGTAACACCACAAAACCGCAGTTCCTGACTCCACTGTAGGAGCTGCCGAAGGCTGCGATCTTTTGATCCTGCTTTTCAAGATCAAGATCAAAAGATCGCAGCCTGCGGCAGCTCCTACATGAGACGAGTATTTCAGCCCAAGAAAAAAGCGCCTGTTACGGCGCTTTTTTTCTTTGTAGCCCAGACCGTTTACTGAACGGTTGGCGTCTCGCCGCTTTCCTGCATGCGCTGAAGTTCTTGCGCGTACAGGGCGTCGAAGTTCACCGGAGCCAGCATCAGGGCCGGGAACGAACCACGGGTGACCAGGCTGTCCAGGGTTTCGCGGGCGTACGGGAACAGGATGTTCGGGCAGAACGCACCCAGGGTGTGGCTCATCGAAGCCGCGTCGAGGTTCTTGATCAGGAAGATACCGGCCTGTTGCACTTCAGCGATGAAAGCAACTTCTTCACCGTTTTTCACGGTGACGGACAGGGTCAGCACGACTTCGTAGAAATCACCTTCCAGCGCTTTCTGACGAGTGTTCAGATCCAGACCGACCGCCGGATCCCACTGCTGGCGGAAGATCGCCGGGCTTTTCGGGGCTTCGAAGGACAGGTCGCGTACATAGATGCGCTGCAAGGAGAATTGCGGTGCGGTTTCTTCTTCGCTGGCTGCAGTGTTCTGTTGGTCAGTCATCTCAGATCCTTTCTGATCTTGGGTCTTTTAGGGAGTGCTGTACGTGGGTGCAGCCGTTCAGGCCTTGAGCAGCGCGTCGAGTTTGCCGGCGCGCTCCAGGGCAAATAAATCATCACAACCGCCGATGTGCTTGCTGCCGATCCAGATCTGCGGAACGGACGTGCGCCCCGCTTTCTGGGCCATTTCGGCGCGCACCTGCGGCTTGCCATCGACCTTGATCTCTTTGAAGGCCACGCCTTTGTTCTCGAGCAAATACTTGGCTCGGGAGCAATAAGGACAGTAGTCGCTGGAGTAGACGATGACTTCGCTCATTTATTTCACCAGCGGCAGGTTGTCGCCTTTCCAGCTGGAGATCCCGCCGGACAGCTTGGCGGCGGTAAAGCCGGATTTCATCAGCTCGCGGGCGTGGGTGCCGGCGGTCTGGCCCAGGGCGTCGACCAGAATGATGGTCTTGGCCTTGTGCTTTTCCAGCTCGGCGGTGCGCGCAGCCAGTTTGTCCTGGGGAATGTTGATCGCGCCAACGATGTGGCCGGCAGCGAAATCCTTGGCCGGACGGATGTCCACCACCACGCCTGCGTCTTTATTGACCAGCGCAGTCAGTTCGCCGGTGCTCAGGCTTTTACCGCCGCCCTGCATCGTGTGCGCCAGCAGCAGAGCCAGCAGTACGACGAAGATACCGACAAGAATGTAGTGGTTAGTGGCAAATTCAATCAGGTGAGCAACCATCGAAGGAGGTTCCAGGGCGTTAAAATGTCGGCCAGTATACACAGCCACTATGGTCGGCCAAACCCCGTCCGGCGGTGACGCGGTCGGAACTTAGCTTTAAACTCCAACTCCCTTTTCCATCGCCCTCTTCTTTATTAGCCACGAGTGGATTCCATGACTACCACGCCTAAACCTTTGGTCCTGATGATTCTCGACGGCTTCGGTCACAGCGAAAGCCCCGAATCCAACGCCGTATTTGCGGCGAAGAAGCCCGTCCTTGATCGCCTGTGGGCCACCGTGCCAAACGGCTTGATCTCGGGCAGCGGCATGGACGTCGGTCTGCCGGACGGCCAGATGGGCAACTCCGAAGTCGGCCACATGAACCTCGGCGCCGGCCGCGTGGTGTATCAGGACTTCACCCGCGTGACCAAGTCGATCCGCGACGGCGAATTCTTCGAGAATCCGACCATCTGCGCCGCTGTGGATAAAGCCGTGGCCGCCGGTAAAGCCGTGCACTTCATGGGTCTGCTCTCCGATGGCGGCGTGCACAGCCACCAGGATCACCTGATCGCGATGGCCGAACTGGCCTTCAAGCGCGGCGCTGAAAAAATCTACCTGCACGCTTTCCTTGATGGCCGCGATACGCCGCCGAAAAGCGCTGCGTCGTCGATCGAATTACTCGATGCAACCTTCCAGGCACTGGGCAAGGGCCGCATCGCCAGCATTATCGGCCGTTACTTCGCAATGGATCGTGACAACCGCTGGGATCGCGTCGCTCAGGCCTACAACCTGATCGTCGACGGCAACAGCGAATTCAACGCCGCCACCGCGCAGGAAGGCCTCGACGCGGCTTACGCTCGCGGCGAGAGCGACGAATTCGTCAAAGCCACGACCATCGGTGAGCCGGTGAAAGTTGAAGACGGCGACGCTGTGGTGTTCATGAACTTCCGCGCCGACCGCGCCCGCGAGTTGACTCGCGTATTCGTCGAAGACGATTTCAAGGATTTCGAGCGCGCACGCCAGCCAAAACTGGCCGGGTTCGTCATGCTGACCCAATACGCGGCAAGCATCCCGGCACCGTCGGCATTCGCCGCGGGCAGCCTGGAAAACGTGCTCGGCGATTACTTGGCAAAGAATGGCAAAACCCAGCTGCGCATCGCTGAAACCGAGAAATACGCGCACGTGACCTTCTTCTTCTCCGGTGGTCGTGAAGAGCCGTTCCCGGGCGAAGAGCGCATTCTGATCCCGTCGCCGAAAGTCGCTACTTACGACTTGCAGCCGGAAATGAGCGCGCCGGAAGTCACCGACCGCATCGTTGAAGCCATCGAAAACCAGCGTTTCGACGTGATCGTGGTCAACTACGCCAACGGCGACATGGTCGGCCACAGCGGTGTGTTCGACGCGGCGGTGAAAGCGGTTGAATGCCTCGACACTTGCGTCGGTCGCATCGTTGAAGCACTGGAAAAGGTTGGCGGTGAAGCACTGATCACGGCTGACCACGGCAACGTCGAAAAAATGGCCGACGAAGAAACCCACCAGGCGCACACCGCGCACACCACCGAGCCGGTGCCGTTCATTTATGTCGGCAAGCGTGATCTGAAAGTGCGTGAAGGCGGCGTGCTGGCGGATGTGGCACCGACCATGCTGAAGCTGCTGGGTCTGGAAAAACCGGCGGAGATGACTGGCACTTCTATCCTGGTTTGATCCGGATCACCAGAACACCGCAAAACCCTGTAGGAGTGAGCCTGCTCGCGATAGCCATCTGACAGTCAACTACTCTGTTGAATGTCAGTAAGCCATCGCGAGCAGGCTCACTCCTACATTGGTTTGCAGTGTTTTTCAGGCCAGTTATCACACAGCCCCAATTGGGCGTTTTTTTTGCAGCCTCGGGCGGGCATACTAGGCCGTCCCTTACCCTGGTGCCGCCCGCCCCTATGCTTCGCGTCCTGATCGCCCTTGCTCTGACATGCCTGCTCCAACCGGCCTTCGCTGACGAGCGCGCGCAAACCCAACAGCAGTTGGACGCCACGCGTCAGGACATTGCCGAGCTGAAAAAGCTGCTGGGCAAAGTTCAGGAAGAAAAATCCGGCGTGCAGAAAGAGCTCAAGGGCACGGAAACCGAGCTGGGCAAGCTGCAGAAGCAGGTCGATGCACTGCAGAAAGAACTGCAGAAAAGCGAATCCGAGCTGCAGCGACTCGATGCAGAGAAAAAAAAACTCCAGAGCGCGCGCACTGAACAGCAGCGACTGATCGCCATTCAGGCCCGTGCGGCTTATCAGAACGGTCGGCAGGAATACCTCAAGCTGCTGCTCAACCAGCAGAATCCCGAGAAATTCGCCCGCACCCTCACCTATTACGATTACCTGAGCCAGGCTCGCCTGGAGCAGTTGAAGAACTTCAACGAAACCCTGCGCCAACTGGCCAATGTCGAACAAGACATCGCCGCGCAACAGGCGCAATTGCTGGTGCAGAAAAGCAGCCTCGACACCCAGCGCGACGAACTGGAAAAAGTCCGCAAGGAACGTCAGCAGGTACTCGCCAAGCTCAATGACGACGTAAAGGCCCGCGATCAGAAACTCGCCGCACGCGAGCAGGATCAGGCAGACCTGTCTAAAGTCCTTAAAACCATTGAAGAAACCCTGGCCCGTCAGGCCCGTGAGGCAGAAGAAGCGCGGCAGAAAGCGCTGATCGCCCAGCAGGAAGCGGAAAAAAAGCGCTTGCGTGAGGCGCAGGCGGAAAACACCGACGCCCCACGAAAACCCGCCAAATCGACGCCCGGCGCGCTGGTTTCCAGCAGCGGCGAGACCTTCGGTGGCGCTTTTGCTGCAACCCGGGGAAAACTTCCTTGGCCGGTTGATGGTCGACTACTGGCGCGCTTCGGTGAAAGCCGTGGCGACGACGCCCGTACCAAGTGGGATGGCGTGATGATCAGCGCCGCCGCCGGCAGCCAGGTGCATGCCGTGCACGGCGGTCGCGTGGTGTTCGCCGACTGGTTGCGTGGCGCCGGGCTGCTGGTGATCCTCGATCACGGCAACGGTTTTTTGAGTCTTTACGGTCACAACCAGACGCTGCTCAAGTCAGCAGGTGATGTGGTCAAAGCCGGTGAGTCGATTTCCACTGTCGGTAACAGTGGCGGTCAGGACACATCAGCGCTGTATTTCGCAATTCGTCAGCAGGGTCACCCGAGTGATCCGGCGCAATGGTGCCGCGCGCAAGGATAGGCGTTGAGTCACCTACATTAGGAGTTCGTTCGACATGCTGCATTTGTCCCGTCTTACCTCGCTGGCCCTGACGATCGCCCTGGTGATCGGCGCGCCTCTGGCGTTCGCCGCTCAACCGGCTCCGGCCGTCGCTCCGGCAGGCACAGCCGCGACCTCCAAGGCGCCGTTGCCGCTGGAAGAGTTGCGCACCTTTGCCGAGGTCATGGATCGGATCAAAGCCGCTTACGTCGAGCCGGTGGACGACAAGACCCTGCTGGAAAACGCGATCAAGGGCATGCTCAGCAACCTTGATCCGCACTCGGCCTACCTCGGCCCAGAGGACTTTACCGAACTGCAGGAAAGCACCAGCGGTGAGTTCGGCGGGCTGGGTATCGAAGTCGGCGCTGAAGACGGCTTCATCAAAGTCGTCTCGCCAATCGACGACACCCCGGCATCGAAGGCCGGTATTCAGGCCGGTGACTTCATCGTCAAGATCAACGGCCAGCCGACTCGCGGCCAGACCATGACCGAAGCCGTCGACAAAATGCGCGGCAAGATCGGCCAGAAAATCACCCTGACCCTGGTGCGCGATGGCGGCACGCCGTTCGACGTGACCCTTGCGCGTGCAGTGATTCAGGTGAAGAGCGTCAAGGCGCAGCTGCTGGAAACCGGCTATGCGTACATCCGCATCACCCAGTTCCAGGTCAAGACCGGCGAAGAGGTCTCCAAGGCTCTGGCCAAGTTGCGCAAGGACAACGGCAAGAAGCTCAACGGCATCATTCTCGACCTGCGTAACAACCCGGGCGGCGTGTTGCAGGCAGCGGTGGAAGTGGTCGACCATTTCATCACCAAAGGCCTGATCGTTTACACCAAGGGCCGCATCGCCAACTCCGAACTGCGCTTCTCCGCCACCGGCAAAGACGAAAGCGAAGCGGTGCCAATGGTGGTGTTGATCAACGGTGGCAGCGCCTCGGCCTCGGAAATCGTCGCCGGCGCCTTGCAGGATCAGAAACGCGCCGTGGTCATGGGCACCACCAGTTTCGGCAAGGGCTCGGTACAAACCGTGCTGCCGCTGAACAACGACCGCGCGCTGAAGATCACCACGGCGCTGTACTTCACGCCAAACGGCCGCTCGATTCAGGCGCAGGGCATCGTCCCGGACATCGAAGTGCGCAAAGCGAAGATCACCAACGAGGCGGACGGCGATTACTTCAAAGAAGCCGACCTGCAAGGTCACTTGGGCAACGGCAACGGCGGCGCCGACAAACCGACCGGCTCGGGCGCCAAGCCTAAAGCCATGCCGCAGGATGATGACTACCAATTGGCCCAGGCCCTGAGCCTGCTCAAAGGGCTGAGCATTACGTCCGGCCGTTGAGGATGTCTTTGCGTTTCGTCTTCGTTCTGTTGTGCTGTCTGGCGGGTGCTGCTCACGCAGAGCCCGTCAGCCCAAAGCCTCACAAGGCCTACCTGAGTCTGATCATCGATGACCTGGGGCAAAACCTGCCCCGGGATCGCCGCGTGCTGGCCCTGCCCGGCCCGGTGACCACGGCGATCATGCCCGACACCCCGCACGCCACCGAATTTGCCCGCGAGGCCCATCGCGCCGGCAAAATCGTCATCCTGCACATGCCGATGGACCCGGCCACCGGACCGTACGCCTGGCACCCGGAACTGCCGATCGAAGAACTGCAAAAACGTCTCGACGCTGCGTTCAAAATGGTCCCCTACACCGCTGGCATCAACAACCACATGGGCAGCCGCATGACTGCGCAACCGGTGGCGATGGCGTGGTTGATGGCCGAGTTGCAGCGCCGCCACAAGTTTTTCGTCGACAGCCGCACCAGTGCGCAGACCGTCGCCGCACAGCAGGCGCAGAAGATCGATCTGGCGAGCGTTTCGCGGGATGTGTTTCTTGATGATGAGCGAACTGAGGCGGCGATTTACACGCAGTTGCAGACGGCGATCAGCCTGGCGCACAAGCAGGGTTCGGCAGTGATGATCGGGCATCCGTATCCGCAGACGCTGGCGGTGCTGGAGCGCGAATTGCCGAAGCTGAAGGCTCAGGGGATTGAGTGGATTGATATCCGGCAGATGATCAGCGTGCGCAGTAACAAGGCGACTGCAGCACACGGCAAGGATGGCGTTTACCGCTAAACCCTGTAGGAGTGAGCCTGCTCGCGATAGCGGTGGATCAGGCGACTAAAGTGTCGACTGATGAAACGCTATCGCGAGCAGGCTCACTCCTACACGGGATATGCGCAAGGATCAGAGATACCGCCCCATGATGTCATCCACCACACCATCCTTGCGCATCTGATCCAGCGCGGCCTGCAGCTTCTTCACGGTTTCTTCCGGCACGTCCTTGTTCAGCGCCAGATACAGTTCAGCGCTGTTGAAGCGCAGCACCGTCTTCAGCCCCGTCACCCCATCCTGTCGCGCCAGATAGCGCCCGGCCGGATCACCCGTCGCCCACAAATCAATCTGCCCGTTGACCAGCTTCTTGGCGTTGTCCTGATCGCGCAACACCACCACCGGCTTCAAGCCCTGCTTGGTCAGTGTCTCGGCAATTGCATCGCCCTTGTACGCGCCAATCTTGTATTTGCGCGCGTCCTCAAGGGTTTCGAGGGTGATCTTGCTGTCAGCCTTGGCCAGAAGGATCCAGTCATCCGGGCCGATCGGGCCGACCCATTTAAAGAGTTTTTCGCGATCCGGCAGGCGCGCCATCACGAAGGCGCCGTAACCAGGATTTTCCAGGGCGAGCTTGTACACGCGCTCCCAAGGAAAGCGCAGGGTCAGGCTGTAAGTGACGCCGGCACGCTGGAACATTTCCCGAACGATGTCGGTGGCGATACCGTTGATGTTTTCGCCTTGGGCGAAATTTTTGCCGTTCTTCGCCATGTTGTACGGCGGGAAGTTTTCGGTAAGGAGCACCAGATCGGTGTCGGGACTGGTTTCGGCGCGGGCCGTGTTGATGAGCAACAGAGAGGCGCTGGCGAGAACTAGAAGCAGGCGTTTGATCATGTTGGGCTACCGAAATCCATGGCGTGCCCAAGAGTGCCTTGGGTGCGCCATGGTGTCCACTGGCCTGTATCGATTTTGACGCTTAACGCATCGTGATGCCGCGTTTAGCCATGTAGGCCTTGGCTTCCTGCACGGTGTATTCGCCGAAGTGGAAAATACTCGCCGCCAACACAGCGCTGGCGTGGCCCTCGAGAATGCCGTCAGCCAAGTGCTGCAAATTGCCAACGCCACCGGAAGCAATCACCGGAATGCCCAGCGCGTCGCTGATCGCGCGGGTCACGCCGAGATCGAAACCGTTTTTCATGCCGTCCTGATCCATGCTGGTCAGCAGGATTTCGCCGGCGCCAAGGCCTTCCATTTTCTTCGCCCACTCGACCGCGTCGAGACCGGTTGGCTTGCGCCCGCCGTGGGTGAAGATCTCCCAGCGCGGGGTTTCGCCCGGGCCAGAAACCTTCTTGGCGTCGATGGCAACGACGATGCACTGCGAGCCGAAATGCTGCGCGGCTTCGCCAACGAATTCCGGATTGAACACGGCAGCGGTGTTGATCGACACCTTGTCCGCACCGGCATTCAGCAGATTACGAATGTCCTGCACGGTACGCACACCACCGCCGACGGTCAGCGGGATGAACACCTGGCTGGCCATGCGCTCGACGGTATGCAGCGTGGTGTCGCGACCATCGACGCTGGCGGTGATGTCGAGAAAGGTAATCTCGTCGGCACCCTGCTCGTCATAGCGACGGGCGATTTCTACCGGGTCACCAGCGTCGCGGATGTTCTCGAACTTCACACCTTTGACGACCCGGCCGTTGTCCACGTCCAGGCAAGGGATGATGCGTTTGGCCAGAGCCATGCTTAATCTCCGATTAAGAGTTGCAAGCTTCAAGCTTCAAGCTGCAAGAAAGAGCGGACGCGGTCGCGCTTCTAACTTGCAGCTCGCAGCTTACAGCTTGGAGCTGGTCGCGTAGCTATCGCAGAAAGCCTGGGCTTCTGCCACATCCAGCGTGCCCTCATAAATCGCACGACCCGTGATGGCGCCGATGATGCCCGGCGCCTTGGCGTCGAGCAGCGATTTGATGTCACCGAGATTGTGGATGCCACCGGACGCGATCACCGGGATCTTGGTAGCGGCAGCCAGCGCAGCGGTAAACGGCACGTTGCAGCCCTGCATCATGCCGTCTTTGGCGATGTCGGTATAAACGATCGAGGAGACGCCGTCGGCTTCAAACTGCTTGGCCAGGTCGATGACCTGCACGGTGCTGATTTCAGCCCAGCCATCAGTGGCGACGAAGCCGTCTTTGGCGTCCAGACCGACAATGATCTTGCCCGGGAACGCGCGGCAGGCTTCAGCGACGAACGCCGGATCTTTCACGGCTTTGGTGCCAATGATCACGTAGCTCACGCCAGCCTTGACGTAGTGTTCGATGGTTTCCAGCGAACGGATGCCGCCACCGATCTGGATCGGCAGGGTAGGGTAACGCTTGGCGATCGCGGTGACCACTTCGCCGTTGACTGGCTGGCCTTCAAACGCACCGTTCAGATCGACCAGATGCAGACGGCGGCAACCGCCCTCCACCCACTTGGCAGCCATGCTCACCGGGTCATCGGAGAACACTGTGGAATCTTCCATGCGGCCCTGGCGCAGACGTACGCAGGCACCGTCTTTAAGATCGATAGCGGGAATAATCAGCATGCTTTTTCCTTCGTCAAAAGAGCGGCAAGCTGCAAGCGACTAGCTGCGAGCATGCGGTGTACCAGTTCTTGCAGCTTGAAGCTTGCGGCTTGCAGCTGCTCCTAATTTTTTTCGAGCGCCCACAGGTCGCTTTCGATGCTTTCAAACCGCTCTTTGAGGTGGGTCTGCACATCGAAAATCGCCCTGTTGTAATAGTGCGGAGCAATTTCGCGGGTAAACAGCTCAAGAATTTCCCCCGCTTCGAACGATCCCAGATCGAGTTCGAAACGGTCTTCCATGAACCGCTGAATCTTGCGATTGGCCTCGTTCTCCTGTTCGGGAGTGAGGGTCAGAATCGGCGGTTTGGTTTTCTTGGCGGCCATTTACCAGCGACCGTCCCACGCCGCGAAGTTCTGCAGCAACTGCAGGCCATGGGTATGGCTTTTCTCCGGGTGGAACTGCACGGCGAAGCGCGAACCATCGGCCAGCGCCGCAGCGAAATCGACACCGTAATGACCGCCACCAACCACCTGCCGCGCATTGGCGGCAGCGATGTAGTAGCTGTGCACGAAGTAGAAACGCGCCATGTCCGGAATGTCATGCCACAGCGGGTGGCTGACCTTCTGCTGCACTTCGTTCCAGCCCATGTGCGGGACTTTCAGGTGTTCGCCGTCTTCATGCAGGTCTTTGCCGAAGAACTTCACCGCGCCAGGGAACAGGCCGATGCAATCGACGCCATCGTTCTCTTCGCTGCTGTCGAGCAAGGCTTGCATGCCGACACAGATGCCGAGGAACGGACGATCCTGGCTGACTTCACGCACCAACGAGTCGAAACCGAGGCGACGGATCTCCGCCATGCAATCGCGAATCGCGCCAACACCGGGGAACACCACGCGATCCGCTTCACGAATCACCGCCGCATCGCTGGTGATCAGCACTTTACCGGCACCGACGTGCTCGAGGGCCTTGGCCACCGAGTGCAGGTTGCCCATGCCGTAATCGATAACTGCAACCGTCTGCATTACAGAACGCCTTTGGTCGATGGCATTTGCCCGGCCATGCGCTCATCCAGCTCGACGGCCATGCGCAGCGCGCGGCCGAAAGCCTTGAACACGGTTTCGATCTGGTGGTGGGTGTTGGTGCCACGCAGGTTATCGATGTGCATGCTGACCAACGCATGGTTGACGAAGCCCTGGAAGAATTCCTGGAACAGGTCAACGTCGAAACCACCGACGGTGGCGCGGGTGTACGGCACGTGCATCTGCAGGCCTGGACGACCGGAGAAGTCGATGACCACGCGTGACAGCGCTTCATCGAGCGGCACGTAAGCATGACCGTAGCGACGGATGCCTTTTTTATCGCCGATGGCTTTGGCAAATGCCTGGCCGAGGGTGATACCGACGTCTTCCACCGTATGGTGGTCGTCGATATGCAGATCGCCCTTGCATTCAATATCCAGGTCGATCAACCCGTGACGGGCGATCTGATCCAGCATGTGCTCAAGAAAAGGAACACCGATATCGAATCGGGCCTTTCCGGTGCCATCAAGGTTGATCGAGGCTTTGATCTGGGTTTCCAGAGTGTCGCGCTCGACAGAAGCCTTACGTTCGGCCATCACCAGCTCCGCAAAATCATTGGGCGAAAAAGGCAGCCATTATAGGCACGCGGGGCGTAAACAGAAACACGAGAGGTGATATGGCTGACGGATAGAACGCCCGGCTGTCGCGGGTAGACATGTCCATACAAGCCATTACAGGCACTGCAAAAACAACTGTAGGAGTGAGCCTGCTCGCGATGAGGGCCTCACAGTCAACATTTCTGTGACTGTCAGACCGCTATCGCGAGCAGGCTCACTCCTACAGGGGTACTGCGTTTTACCCATTACTTAGTGAAACAGTACCGCCGTTTTCTGCAGGGTTACCCACACACCCCACGCCAACGGAATACCCACGGCCAACCAAGCAGCAATCGCCAGCGGCTTGCTGCCCGGCGCGGCTTTCCACTCCAGAACGGTGCTGGCATCAGCACCTTTGTCGTGACCCAGCGCCTGTTCGGCGGCCAGTTCAGCGTCGGTCATGAAGTACTTGTCGGCCACCGGACGTACCAGCATGTTGCACAGGAAGCCCAACACCAGCAGGCCGGCGAGGATGTACAAAGTGATGTCGTAAGCGGCAGCGCGTTCAACGCCGATGCTCAACTGATATTCACGCAGGTAGTTCACCAGCACCGGGCCGAGCACACCAGCCGCCGCCCAAGCAGTCAGCAGACGACCGTGGATCGCGCCAACCATTTGCGTACCGAACAGGTCAGCCAGATACGCTGGAACCGTCGCGAAACCACCGCCGTACATCGACAGAATGATGCAGAACGCCGCCACGAACAGCGCAACGTTGCCCAAATGGCCCATGTTCGGAATCAGCGCGTACAGGGCAAAACCCAGGGCGAAGAACACGAAGTAGGTATTTTTGCGGCACAGGTAGTCCGAGAACGAGGCCCAGAAGAAGCGGCCACCGATGTTGAACAGGCTCAGCAAACCAGTGAAGCCCGCAGCGATCGCAGCGATCGAAGCCAACTGACCGGCATCGAGCTGACCAAACGGCACATCAACGCCCAGCAGCTTGCCGCCGAACACTTCCTGCAACAGTGGCGACGCCATGCCGAGGATGCCGATACCGGCAGAAACGTTCAGGCACAGCACCAGCCAGACCAGACGGAATTGCGGGGTTTTCCACGCCACATTCACGTGCACGTGACGATTGGTGATCATCGCGTTCGCGGCTTTCTTCGCCGGCGCAGTCCAGCCTTCAGGTTTCCAGCCGGTTGGCGGCACGCGGTACGACAGAGCGCCACCGATCATGAACACGAAGTAGATCGCGGCCATGGCCACGAAGCTCTGCCAGACGCCAACGCCTTCAGCCGAGCCGAAGTGGCTCATCAGCGCCGTCGCCAACGGTGCACCGACCATCGCGCCGCCACCGAAGCCCATGATGGCCATGCCGGTCGCCATGCCGCGCTTGTCCGGGAACCACTTGATCAGTGTCGAGACCGGCGAGATGTAGCCCAGACCGAGACCGATACCGCCGATCACGCCCGAGCCAATCCACATCAGCCAGATCTGGTGGGTATAAATACCCAGCGCCGAAATCAGCAGACCGCCGCACCAGCACAGTGCCGATACCACGCCAGCCTTGCGCGGCCCAGCGTGCTCCAGCCAGCCACCCCAGATCGCTGCCGAGCAGCCGAGGAAGATGAAGAACAGCGTGTAGATCCAGCCGAGCATCGAGATCGGCCAGTCGCATTGCGACGAAAACACTTGTGCGATGAAGCTCATGTCCGGCGCGCAAGTCACTGGCGCGGTGACGCCCAGCGCCTTGGACAGCGGCAACCAGAACACCGAGAAGCCGTAGGCCATGCCGATGCACAAGTGGATGGCCAACGCGGCCGGTGGAACCAGCCAGCGGTTGAAACCGGGCTTGGCGATGATGCGCTCCTTGGAGAGGAACGCAGGCTGGGCGGCGCTGAGGCCGTCCGCCGTAATGCTCGTGCTCATTGTGTATCCCCCAATTATTAGTATGGTTCGCCAGCCACTGTTCACCCTCGGCCTTATGCACGCAGGCATGACCGTTTTTTGGGTGAAGCTCCTTGAAGGCGCGACGTTAAGTCGCAGAGGGACGGACGAACGGGGCGAAGGTTACCATTTGCAGGTGACAGAAAAACCAAACTGATATCACCTTTTTCATGTCATCTGATCTCTACACCTGTGTAGGAGCTGCCGAAGGCCGCGATCTTTTGATCCTGTTTTTGAAAAACATCAAAAGATCGCAGCGTTCCGCAGCTCCTACACGGGGCGATTTTTGCTGAACGACGGGTGAACCAAGCGCAGAAAATGGCGTCGCAAGCGGGGGCCGAACTGCGCCTGCTGGCACCTGCCGGACATCCTGAAGTTCTGGCCATCGCGGCGAAGTTGCACGCGCCATTGGCGGTACTGGCAACATGACGCCACACCGAACCGGGCATTTGCAGCGCTATACTCCCCGGCTAAATTACGAATTCGACTAATTACAAGGACTCGCCCATGAAAGCGTTCGGCAAAATCCTGGGTCTGGTACTTCTCGGGCTGTTGCTGATCATCGTGGCGGCAGGCTTTGCCCTGACCCACCTCTTCGATCCCAACGACTATAAAGACGAGATCCGCCAGATAGCCCGCGACAAGGCCCACATCGAGCTGACGCTCAATGGCGATATCGGCTGGAGCCTGTTCCCGTGGCTCGGCCTGGAATTGCACGAGGCCAGCGTCGCCACCCTGATCAAACCGGCCGAACCGTTTGCCGACTTGCAGATGCTCGGCCTGTCCGTGCGTGTGCTGCCGCTGCTGCGCCGTGAAGTGCAGATGAGCGACGTGCGCGTCGAAGGCCTGAACCTGCGCCTGAACCGCGACAAGGACGGTCATGGCAACTGGGAAGACATTGGCAAGCTGCCGCAGCCTGCCGGTGCAACGCCGCCTGTCGCAGCCAATCAACCGGCCAGCGAAACTCCGGCAACACCGGAAAAACCACCGCAACCAATCCGCCTCGACATCGACAGCCTGACCGTCAACAACGCCCGCGTTGAATACAACGACGAGAAGACCGGCAAGCAGTTCAGCGCCGAAAGCATCCAGTTGAGCACCGGCGCGGTTCACGATTCGACCAATATTCCGTTGAAGGCTACCGCTTTCCTCAGCACCAATCAGCCGATGCTGCGGGTGCGCACCGAGCTGAACGGCGAATTGCGCATCGAGCGCGCGCTGCAACGCTACAGGTTCGAAGACATGAAATTGTCCGGCGAACTGACTGGCGATCCGCTGCAAGGCAAAGCCATGACCTTCTCGGCTCAAGGCCAGGTTTCGCTGGATAAAGCCGCGAACGTCGCCGAATGGACGGGGATCAAGATCTCCGCCAACCAATTGCGCGCTTTGGGTGAACTGAAAGCCAACGATCTCGATAAAACCCCGCAGATCACTGGCGGCCTCTCCATCGCTCAGTTCGATCTGGCGAAATTCGTCGACAGTATCGGCCAGACACTTCCAGCGATGGCCGCCGGCAGCCTGAGCAAAGTCGAACTGGTCAGCCGCATTGCCGCCACGCCAACCAGCGTCGCGTTCGACAACATCAACCTGAAAGTCGACGACAGCAGCTTCAGCGGCCGCATCGCCGTCGAGGATTTCGCCAAGCAATCGCTGCGCGCGATCCTCAAGACTGACACCTTCAACGTCGACCGCTACCTGCCGCCGAAATCGGAAAAAGCTGCGAACGCCACGCAAGTGCGTCAGGCCGAAGTCGCCAGCACCGAAGCCGATGCCATGGCCGGCGCCGGCAGTACGCCGCTGCCGGACAAACCGACCAAAACCGCGTGGAGCACCGATCGCCTGCTGCCGGTGGAACGTCTGGCCAAGCTCGATGTGGACGCCGATCTGACTTTCGGCCAACTGACCCTCGACAAATTGCCGATCCAGAACGCCGCACTGAAAGCCACCGGCCAAGGCGGCCTGCTGACCCTGACCAACCTGAGCGGCGACTTGTACAACGGCAACTTCGCCGCCAATGGCACCCTTGATGTCCGCCAAACCGCGCCCGTGCTGAATTTGCAGACCAAGCTCAATCGCGTGCCGGTCGATAAAATCCTCGAAAGCCAAGGCAAGAATCCGCCGGTGAAAGGTCTGGTGACCCTCACCAGTAACGTCACCGGCAACGGCAACAGCCAGCAAGCGCTGATCGAAAGCCTCAATGGCAACGCCAGCTTCGTGATCAATAACGGCGTGCTGCTCAACGCCAACCTTGAACAGCAACTGTGCAAAGGCATCGCCACACTCAACCGCAAAACCCTCAGCGGCGAGCCACGCGGCAAAGACACGCCGTTCCAGGAACTCAAGGGCAACCTGACCTTCCGCAACGGCATCGCCAGCAACCCGGATCTGAAAGTGCGCATCCCCGGCATGACCGTCAACGGTGATGGCGACATCGATTTGCGCGTGCTCGGCATGGATTACCGCGTCGGCATCATCGTCGAAGGCGACACCAGTGCGATGCCGGATCCAGCCTGTCAGGTCGGCGAAAAATTCGTCGGCATCGAGTGGCCGCTGCGCTGCCGTGGCCCGCTGGAACTGGGCGCGAAAGCCTGCCGCGTCGACAATGATCGACTCGGTCAGGTCGCGACCAAACTGGCTGGCGACAAGCTCAGCGACAAGATCGACGAGAAACTCGGTGACAAGGTCAGCCCGGAATTGAAAAACGCACTGAAGGGGCTGTTCAAGCGATGAGAGCGGAGCAGTTTTCCACGGCGGTGCTGGATTGGTTCGACCGCCACGGCCGCCACGATTTGCCTTGGCAGCAAGACATCAATCCGTATCGGGTGTGGGTGTCGGAGATCATGCTGCAGCAGACTCAGGTCAGCACCGTGCTCAACTACTTCGACCGTTTCATGGCCACGCTGCCGACGGTCGAAGCGCTCGCCGAAGCGCCGGAAGACGAGGTGCTGCACTTGTGGACTGGCCTGGGTTATTACACCCGCGCGCGCAATTTGCAGAAGACCGCGAAGATCGTCGTCAGCCAGTACGGCGGCGAGTTTCCGCGTGACGTCGAAAAGCTTACGGATTTGCCGGGCATCGGCTTGTCCACTGCCGGCGCCATCGCGAGCATCAGCATGGGCCTGCGCGCGCCGATCCTCGATGGCAACGTCAAACGCGTGCTGGCGCGCTTTACTGCGCAAGAGGGTTATCCCGGCGAGCCGAAGGTGGCCAAACAGCTCTGGGCCAACGCTGAGCGCTTTACGCCGCACGATCGGGTCAACGCCTACACCCAGGCGATGATGGATCTCGGCGCCACGCTCTGCACGCGCAGCAAACCGAGTTGCCTGCTGTGTCCGCTGGAGCGTGGTTGTGAAGCGCACATGCTCGGCCTCGAAACCCGCTACCCGATTCCCAAGCCGCGCAAAGCCATCCCGCAGAAGCGCACGCTGATGCCGATGCTCGCCAACGGCGACGGTGCGATTCTGCTTTACCGTCGCCCCTCGAGCGGTTTGTGGGGCGGTTTGTGGAGCCTGCCGGAACTCGACGACCTCGACGACCTGCAACACCTCGCCGATCAGCACGCGCTGACCATGGGCGAGCAGCAGGCGCTGCCGAGCCTTGTCCACACGTTCAGCCATTTCCAGCTGTCCATCGAACCCTGGCTGGTTCAGGTACAGGAGGCCGCCCATCACGTGGCCGAGGCCGACTGGCTCTGGTATAACCTCGCCACCCCGCCGCGCCTGGGCCTCGCCGCCCCGGTCAAAACCTTGCTCGAACGCGCGGCCGCCGTCTTGAATGCAGGAGAGTCGCCATGACCCGCACCGTAATGTGCCGTAAATACAAAGAAGAACTGCCCGCCCTGGAACGCGCCCCTTTCCCGGGCGCTAAAGGTCAGGATATTTTTGACCACGTCTCGGCCAAGGCTTGGGCCGACTGGCAGAAACACCAGACCCTGCTGATCAATGAAAAGCGTTTGAACATGATGAACGCCGAAGACCGCAAATATCTTCAGGGCGAAATGGACAAGTACTTCTCCGGCGAGGAATACGCTCAAGCCGAAGGCTACGTTCCACCTGCAGAGTAAACCCCGGAAATCGGGGGTCGGATCGTAAGCGACGGAATTAATTTAAGAAATTTTAAAAAAGTCGTTGACGTAAATCCGAAAAACCCTTTTAATGCGCCCCGTTGCCCAGATAGCTCAGTCGGTAGAGCAGGGGATTGAAAATCCCCGTGTCGGCGGTTCGATTCCGTCTCTGGGCACCAAATACCGAAAACCCTGAATCGCAAGATTCAGGGTTTTTTTATGTCTGCGATTTGGCAGACGTTGAAATCGCCTGCATCTTTAGCGACCTAAGCTGCCACTCCTATGCACTCACTCAAGCCTGTCATTCGCTGGCTCGACACAAGCATGCTATAGATGAGTGGTAGCCTCTTGGATTGCGATTTTAACTGTACAAATGTACAGTCTCTTTCACCAAGCGGTTACCTCAAGCGACCGCTGGGCAGAACCTGTTAATGAGGTTCTTGACTAACACATTGGCGGGCCGATAATCCGGCACCATTTTCAACATGTCCCTATGGATTGGGGAAAGGGGTTCAACTGTGATCTTCAGCGAACAAAAAGTAGCCCAGATGGCGGTTTACTTTTTGCAAAAACGCGGCGGACGCATGGCCTACATAAAACTCATGAAGCTGCTTTATCTGGCTGACCGTGAGTCGATGGATCGCTATAGCGCCCCCATATCGCACGACTCGCACGTCTCGATGGCGCAGGGCCCTGTGCTGTCTACAACGCTCAACCTCATAACAGGCCAAATCCAGTCGTCTGTCTGGCGAAGCTGGGTAACCTCCGAAGCACAATTCGAAGTATCTCTAAGCCGCGGGCAGACAGACGTCGAAGATTTGGACGAGCTGTCGGATGCAGATATTGAAATCATGGAGCACGTCTGGGAAAAGTTCGGGCGAATGAAGCGCTGGGAGCTCGTTGATTACACTCATGAGCACCTGCCAGAGTGGGTAGATCCGGGTCGTTCTTCAACTCCGATCAATCCTCGCGCTGTATTCAGGGCGCTTGGCAAGGACGAAGGTCAGGCAGAAATGCTGGCTCGGGAATTGTTTGAGCGAAAAAGTCTAGGAAGGGCTATTTCTGAGTTGATCTGATGCCAGGGAATATTTTAAGAAAAGGAACTCTACTGATACTCAGCGGCCCATCCAATCATCTTCACATTGTGATGAATGATCCCGTCTACTCTCATGAACATGGCTACGACGGTGTCCTGGCTGTAAATATCTCTTCGGTAAAACCAGGGATCTAGCACGATCCTTCATGCATCCTGACTACGAGATGCCATCCTTTCGTAAGATGGGATAGCTGGGTGGTCTATAAGGAGGCTGCCGTCTTTGACTCATCACGTCTCGATTTGAAAGTTGACGAGGGAGAAATCGTCGCCCATCAACCTGTTCTTGATGACTTATATGGAAGAGTTAGATCGGGATTTGATACCTCCCGACACCTTCCTAAAAAGATTGGTAGATTCATAAGCCAGCATAATTTCTAGCAACATCGTCTTGGGTAGATCAGGTCATATGGATCTGCTACCTGACCTGAAAGCCAAATAAGATCAGCGATCAGCTTTGGATTAGCGGAGCAACGATGATGGAATACGACGACAAACTGATTGAAGAAACCGTGCTTGCCCTGCTGGCAACCTTCAGCTTCAATAACGGCAATTCTTGGAAAGGTTTCGACTTCGAGGTCATGAATCGGCTTCATGAACATGGCTTCATCAGTGACCCGGTGAACAGGAAGAAATCGGTTTGGTTAACCGCTGAAGGGCTGGAACGAGGCAGACAGTTAGCTGATCGACTGTTTGGAGATGAGACTCAAGCTGAGCATGTATCGGACTCGGATTCCTGACTTCAGAATACGACGACACGCCAAATGTAAAATCTCGTCTTCCACCAAATACCAAAAACCCTGAATCGCAAAATTCAGGGTTTTTTATGTCTGCGATTTGGTAAGGCACGGTTTCATATCGACGGAATCGCCGCACAACGTTTCCCTCCCCTCTCTCTACCCCCTCCCAACCAGCATCAGACCGCGATCAGACGACGATGCCTACAACGCGCGGAGTCGCATATCCCTGAAGTCTCTCAAACCTGTCGGAACGCTCCGTAGGCCACAGCGGAAATGGACGACATACACGACGCTTCGGTTTAGGCAAAATGCGATGAAGAGTTGCCGCATCGCTCCACACCAGATTCACAACACGGAAGTAACCTGAAAACGAGGGAACACAATGTCTTGGGACATCATCGGCATGCTCGCGCTCGTCGCGTTCTGCGCCGGTTTTTTTGATGCGATCGCTGGGGGCGGCGGTTTGATCACCCTGCCGGCTTTATTTCTGGCGGGGGTGGATCCGATCAGCGCCATTGCCACGAACAAGTTTCAGGCGGCATCAGCCACGATCTCGGCCACGGCAACCTTTGCCCGCAAAGGCTTGATCGAATGGCGGGAAGGTCGCTATCTGATGATCTGTGGCTTCATTGGCGGCGCCAGCGGTGCGCTGCTGATCAGCTCAATCGACAAGCGCTACCTCGAAGCCTGCGTGCCGATCATGTTGATTCTGGTGGCCATCTATTTTGCGCTGTCGCCAAAACTGGCGAATGAAGATCGACGCAAGCGAATAGGAATTCTGCTGTTTTCATTTACCGTTGCGCCCATCCTGGGCTTTTACGACGGTATATTCGGGCCGGGCGTGGGTTCTTTCTTTATCGTAGGATTTGTCCTTCTGTGCGGCTTGGGCATGATGCGCGCCATGAGTTTTACCAAGCTCGCCAACGCATCCTGCAATCTGGGTTCGCTGGCGGTGTTCATCACCAAAGGCGTGATCATCTGGCCAGTCGCAATTGCCATGGCACTGGCGGCGTTCGTCGGCGCGCAGTTAGGCGCGCGTGCCGCTGTTCGGGTCGGGCCGCGACTGATTAAACCGATGCTGATCGTGGTTTGCTGCGCCTTGGCCATCAAACTGCTGAGTGTTGAAAGCAACTCATTGCGCGTTGTGCTCTCGCAGGCAGTGGCCTCGTTTTGAGCAGCATCACGCCGCAACCATGAAAATCCGCGATCCCATCCCCAGAGATCCGCCCTTACGGAAGAGGGTCATCCCCGCGATGAACCAGAAACGAACTCGCATCCCCCTGCCCCATCCGCCGCCACCTCAGGAAAGCCTGGTATCGAGAGGACTGGCGATCATGATCAGCGTGTTTCTGATCTTTACCGGCGCGCTGCTGTGCTACTCGGTCATCGACGGCTTGATTCACGACACCATCACTACCGCCACTCGCGGCGGGCCGGCCAAGGTCTACACCCTTGCCGGGCAACCGGGCGCGTACTGGTTTCATATCGTTTTTGAAGGATTTTTTGGCGGATTGCTGCTGGTCGCAGGGATGGCGTGGCATCGACTGACGCGTATCGGCAAACCTGCGAGCAGGGCCCGGCGTAAATACCGGTAGCACTTGGCGCTCGTAAGAAATGGACTACAGACCCTGCCCGCCAACGTCCTTTTCCTCGGCAGTGTCCTGCATGAGCAATCGCCTCTTCCTGCGGATTTCACCGTCTCTCCCGACATACTCAAACGGCGACGCCGGGCATGCTTTTGCGTCTGTTCACAATGAAGCGGAAGACTCGATGAGCCAGTTAAAACCTGCTGACACGCAAGACCCGAAAATCGATTCATTGCTGGGGGAGCTTGGCGAGTTGATTCGTCAGGCGCGGCAAAAAGTGCTGCGAGCGGTTGATACGATTCAAGTGCAAACCTGCTGGCAGATCGGCCGGCATATCGTCGAGTTTGAGCAACGGGGCGCCCAGCGTGCGGGCTATGGCAAGCAGTTGCTTGCCTTGCTGGCGAAGGATCTGACGGCGCAGTTTGGTAAAGGGTTTGATGAACGTAATCTGCGATACATGCGCAGCTTTTATCAGCTGTTTCCAATTTGGAACGCAGTGCGTTCCGAATTGAGCTGGACCCACTATCGTCGGCTGTTGGGGGTGAACAATGAAAAAGCGCGCCATTGGTACATGGACGAGTGCGCCAACCTGAACTGGTCAAGCCGCGCCCTCGATCGCCAGATTCTCACCCTCTACTACGAGCGGCTCCTCATGAGTCGAGACAAAGCCGACGTGATCGAAGAAGCCACCACCAACATCGAAGCGATGAAATGCAATCCGCGTGAGTTCATTCGCGATCCGGTCATGCTCGAGTTTCTCGGCCTGCCGTCAGCCGGCAAGGTCAGGGAAAGCAGTCTCGAACAGGCTCTCATCGATCACCTGCAGGGCTTTCTGCTCGAACTGGGCAAAGGCTTTTCCTTCGTTGCTCGCCAGCAACGCATCAGTACCGACGGCGTCGATCTGTACATCGATCTGGTGTTCTACAACTACCTGCTCAAATGCTTTGTGATCATCGATCTCAAACGCGGCAAGCTCAGCGCCCGCGATGTCGGGCAGATGGACATGTATGTGCGCATGTACGACGAGCTGATGCGCAGCGAGGGCGACAAGCCGACAGTCGGGATTATTTTGTCTGCCGAAAGCAACGATTCGGTGGCGCGCTATTCGATGCTCAAAGGCAACGAACAACTGTTCGCCAGCAGCTACAAAACGATATTGCCGAGTGAAGAAGAGTTGCGCGCAGAACTCAATCGCGAACAGGCCTTGATCGAAGAACGCATGCTGACTCAATCCACTGAATAAACCCTACGGATTGTTCCCGGGCGGCGCGGAGACTATCGTTGGCAGCTTACCCGTCAAGGTCGAGAGTCATGAGCTGTCAGGACATGCCCGCAACGCAGGATGTGCAGTCAAGGTCGCCGATTTTGAATACTGCTCAAGGCGAGCCTTTCAAAGAATCGGCTACCGACGGCTATGTGCTGGGCGGTTTCACCTGGCGTCACACATCCCCCGATGCCCAGCGCCCGGTGGTCATCATCAACGCCGCCACCTCCGTGCGCTGCGGCCACTACTCGCGATTCGCCGCCTATCTGTTCGCCAATGGCTTCGACGTCATCACCTACGACTACCGCGGCATCGGCGAATCGCGACAGGCTTCGATCAAAGGCCTGAACGCTTCGTGGACTGATTGGGGCGCGCTGGATTTCGAAGCGATGCTCAAGCGTGCGCAACGTGAGTTTCCCGGTCAGCCGATTGACGTGGTCGGGCACAGTTTTGGCGGTTGCGCGGCGGGCTTGGCCGAGTCCGGGCGAGTTATCCGACGGTTGGTCACTGTCGGCGCGCAGTTCGCCTACTGGCGAGATTACGCGCCCGAGCATCGCTGGCGCATGTTCGGCAAATGGCATCTGCTGATGCCATTGATAACGCTGTTCTGCGGCTACTTCCCCGGCAAACGCCTCGGCTGGCTGGAGGACACGCCGACAGGCGTTGTACGCGACTGGAGCACGCCTGCCGCGCGTTTTGAAGGGCGCCCGAGCGGTCGCGCACTGATGAAAAAAACCGGCACCCTGCCCTTCGCCAATGTCCGCGCGCAGACGCTGGCCATCAGCATCAGCGACGATCCCTACGGCACGATTGCGGCCATCGAACGCCTGCTCGGCTACTTCAACAACGCTTCAAAAACCCACCTGCGCATCGAACCGCAGGACATCGGCGAACAACAAGTCGGACATTTCGCCTTTTTTCGCAGCGCATACCAAGCCACACTATGGCCCATCGCTCTGACCTGGCTGCACACCGGCGCACTGGCCCCCGACACACCGGGACGGCAAGTCCCGCGCAGCTGAGCCCTCTCAACGCACGACGGAACACATCATGGCCTCCGCCAACAAGCAGCAAAAACGCGCCACCCGGGCCAAAGCCAAGGCCAAGCAGAACCGCACCAAACGCGCTGAAGCGCCGGTCGAGCTGGATCCGAACGACGACCGCATCGACTTCGAATCGGTGGATCTGACCGAGCTGTTCAAGAAAATGATCGACGCCGAGAAGATCAGCCAGCAGGCCCTGTGCACCGCGTTCCTCGAAGACCCGCTGCTGGAGCTGGTTTATGAGCAGGAAGGCGAAGAAGGCGCGATGGACTTCATCCTCGCCGCGCTGATCGAGTATCGCCAGTGGTCGCAGGAAACCGATGAGGCCGGTGCGCTGGCATGGATCGAATCACCGGCCTTCCAGGCCGACTATGTGGCGGCGTCCGACGCGATCGCCGCAAACACCCAACAGAAGAACTGAGCTCCCATGGCATCCCTGAACAAGCAACAGAAACGCGCCAAACGCGCCAAGGCCAAAGCCAAGCAAATCCGTATGGTCGGCCGCAAGCCGCTGGAGCAGGACGAAGACCTCGACCACCTCGCCGAGCCGGTGCCGGAATACGTCCTGGCGATGTTCAGCAAAATGCGCGACGCCGAAGCCATCAGCCGCAACGAAATGCTGCTGACCCTGCTGCGCGAACTGGCGTTCGTCATCGTTGACCATCCAGAGCTGCTGGACATGGAGAACGCCGACAACGAAGGCATGGCCGCCACCCACCTGGCCGCCGACATGCTGATCGACTACCGCATGTGGGCCGAAGGCGTAACGATCGAAGAAGCCCAGGCCTGGCTGAGCGAGCCACAGTTCATCACCGATTTCGGGGTCGCGCTGGATGCTTATGGCAAGTCGGTGGAAGACGGCGAGCCCAAGGCCGAGTAATTTTTTCGCTTCACGTTCACGCAAGGTCAAGAAAAGGACGTCAGATGAAGACAGCAGGTTCGAGCGAGGACGGGGAAATTCCGAAAACAGAAGACTCAGCAGCAATCCCTAAAAACGAACCCGTTAAATCTCTCAAGCAAACAACTTGGGATGAATGGTTCGACAACGGAGAGAATTGCAGCTCAGACTTCATGCTCTCGCGAGAGCAAAACTGATTCGGATCTGAAGCGCAGAATATTTCGCCACCGGGAGCACAAACAAAAACGGCCGCTAGTCATCACTGACAGCGGCCGTTTTGCATTACGCGTTACGGATCAGTTCAACACCACCGCGCCACGTTTTTCCAGCTTGCGACGGCGCGCTACCAGCAGGCCAGCAGCCACCACCATCAAACTCAGCAAACCAGTCGCGAGGATCTCCACGCGATGCGCTTCCTGGAACAGCATGATCGTCAGGGCCGCGACGATGAAGATGATCACCGCGTAGGTCAGGCCCGGGAACAGCCACATACTGAATTCGATTTTCTCGCCGCGCGCCACGCGTTGTTTGCGCATGCGCAATTGCGAGAAGGCGATTACCAGGTAAACCAACAGGGCAATGGCGCCGGAGCTGGCCAGGAGGAATTCGAACACCGCGGCCGGGGCCACGTAGTTGGCGAACGTGCAGAGGAACGCTGCGCCAGTCGACAACATCACTGCCCAGTAAGGCGTACCGCTTTTGTTGGTGCGGGTCGACATGGCCGGGGCATCGCCACGCTTGCCGAGGGAGAAGAGCATGCGCGACGAGGTGTACAGCGCCGAGTTCAGGCAGCTGGTCACTGCGACCAGAACGACGATGTCGACGATCATTTTCGCGTTAGGAATGCCCATGCGCTCAAGCACGGTCTGGTAGGAACCGAGGTTGGCCAGCGTAGGATCGTTCCATGGCACCAGCGCCACAACGATGAAGATCGACACGAGGTAGAACAAACCGATCCGCCAGATCACCGAGTTGGTGGCCTTGGAGATTTGCTTGCCCGGGTTCTTCGATTCCGCGGCCGCGATGGTCACGATTTCGGTACCCATGAAGGAGAACATGGTGGTCAGGATTGCACCCAGCACCGCGCCCATGCCGTTTGGCAGGAAGCCGCCGCTGTCGAACAGGTGCGACACACCGCTGACCTGGCTGTTCGGCAGAAAGCCGAAAATGGCCGCAAGACCAAGGCCGATAAAGCCGATGATCGCCAGCACTTTAATCAGCGCAAACCAGAATTCGAACTCGCCGTAATTCTTCACGCTGAACAGGTTGGTGACCGTGAGCAACATGGTGATGATCAGTGCGAAAGCCCAGATGCCTACGCCCGGGAACCATGCGTGGAGGATGGTCGCGGCGGCATTGGCTTCCAGCGGAATCACCAACACCCAGAACCACCAGTACAACCAGCCGATGGTGAAACCGGCCCAGTGCCCGATGGCACGGTCGGCGTAAGTCGAGAACGAACCGGTGTCCGGCGAGGCAACAGCCATTTCGCCGAGCATGCGCATCACTAACACCACCAGGGTACCGGCGGCGGCGTAAGCCAGCAGCACGGCAGGGCCGGCGGCAGCGATGGCGTGGCCGGAGCCAACGAACAGACCGGCGCCGATCACACCGGCGATCGACAACATGGTCACATGACGCGGTTTGAGCCCTTGTTCAAGGCCATTGGAGCTTGGGGTACTGCTCATCGAAACTACCTTTGCGAGGAAAGCGATTCAGTCCGTCCTGTCTGGTGTGTTCTTTCTCGTAAAAAGAAACCAACAGGGCGTTCCGGATTCTGCACGCAATAAATGCGCCAAAATGTTTCAAAGTCTTCTGGATCGCGGCTTTGCGTGCGACCGGACGGTCATCGCAAGTCCTTGAGATTAATGGCTATTCGCCAGAACGTTACCCTGCGACTCACTTTCAAGACAAATCAGCGCACCAGAAACACACTGAAAAAGTGTGGGATGCACAATAAAAGAGCGAATCCTGTACGTTCGGCCGGATAGCGCTTCCAACACCCCGCCAAAGCTGGCAACATCGCGCCTTTTTTTACGCGACACCCACGGGTTTGCACGATCAAACACCCGTTCGGTTGTTGATGGGGCGACAGTCTGCTGTGCCGATGCGACAACCTGCCACATGCCACCCGTTAACCGCTCGTAGCGCTGTTGGCTGCCATTGAAACGCTATGCTAGCTTGGCCGCCTCGCCAGGAAGGCCACCCAACAGCTGGAGCGCAACATATATGAGGAACGCACATGGCTGAGGCCACGCCCGCGCTTGAAATCCGCAAGCTGCACATACGCTACGGTCAGGTTGAGGTGCTCAAAGGCATCTCGCTGAGCGCGG
>NZ_JBIVMX010000063.1:0-32886 GCF_044753305.1 Pseudomonas sp. NPDC088429
ACACCAACACCACATCTGCTACTCCATCCCCGTCATGACCGAGTCGAACCAGCAGCCAGCCACGCCGGCCGGTGCCGAAGAACGCATCAAGAAAGGCATGTACCTGCTCGAAGAAGACACCCGCGATGCGGCGCACCACGTACAGCTGATGGGCTCCGGCACCATCCTGCGTGAAGTCCGTGAAGCGGCGAAGATCCTGCGTGAAGAGTTCAACGTTGGCGCTGACGTCTGGAGCGTTACCAGCTTCAACGAACTGCGTCGCGACGGCCTCGCTGTCGAGCGCAGCAACCGTCTGAAGCCGGGCCAGAAGCCTAAGCTGAGCTACGTCGAAGAGTGCCTGAACGGCCGTAAAGGCCCGGTCATCGCCTCTACCGACTACATGAAACTGTTCGCCGAGCAGATCCGTCAGTGGGTACCGTCGAAGGAATTCAAAGTCCTCGGCACCGACGGTTTCGGCCGCAGCGACAGCCGCAAGAAACTGCGTCATTTCTTCGAAGTTGACCGTCATTTCGTGGTGTTGGCAGCCCTGGAAGCACTGGCTGACCGTGGTGATATCGAACCTAAGGTTGTGGCTGAAGCCATCACCAAGTTCGGCATCGACCCGGAAAAACGCAACCCACTGGACTGCTGAGGAGACATTTTGTGAGCGAACTCATTCGCGTACCTGACATCGGCAGCGGTGAAGGTGAAGTAATTGAACTGTTTGTGAAGGTCGGCGACCGTATCGAAGCCGACCAGAGCATCCTGACCCTGGAATCGGACAAGGCCAGCATGGAAGTGCCGGCCCCGAAAGCCGGCGTCATCAAAAGCCTGAAAGTGAAGCTGGGCGACCGTCTGAAAGAAGGCGACGAACTGCTTGAGCTGGAAGTCGAGGGCGCCGCTGAAGCGGCCCCTGCTCCGGCTGCTGCACCGGCTAAAAAGGCTGAAGAAAAACCGGCCGCCGCTCCTGCCGCTGCCGCGCCAGCCGCTGCCCCTGCTGCCGCTTCGGTTCAGCAAGTGCACGTGCCGGACATCGGTTCGTCGGGCAAGGCGCAGATCATCGAGATTCAGGTCAAGGTCGGCGACACCGTCGAAGCTGATCAATCGCTGATCACGCTGGAATCCGACAAGGCGAGCATGGAAATCCCGTCGCCTGCCGCTGGCGTGGTCAAGGCCATCAGCGTCAAGCTCAACGACGAAGTCGGCACTGGCGACCTGATTCTGGATCTGGAAGTGGCGGGTGCTGCGGCCCCTGCTGCGGCCGCTCCGGCTCAGGCTGCTGCTCCGGCCGCTGCCGCAGCGCCTGCTCCGGCAGCCGCTCCGGTTGCTGACAGCGTTCAGGACATCCACGTTCCGGACATCGGTTCGGCCGGCAAAGCCAAGATCATCGAAGTGTTGGTCAAGGCTGGCGATACCGTTGAAGCCGACCAGTCGCTGATCACCCTGGAATCCGACAAGGCGAGCATGGAAATTCCATCGCCTGCCGCCGGCGTGGTGGAAAGCGTTTCCATCAAGCTGGATGACGAAGTCGGTACCGGCGACCTGATTCTGAAGCTGAAAGTCAAAGGCGCGGCCCCTGCTGCTGCCCCGGCGCCAGCTGCCGCCGCTGCTGCTCCGAGCGCTCCGGCACCTGCCGCTGCTGCTCCGGCTGCCGCTGCACCTGCTGCAGCTCCAGCCGCCGCACCGGCCAAGCCGGGCGCGAAAGTTCACGCCGGCCCAGCCGTGCGTCAACTGGCTCGTGAGTTCGGCGTCGAGCTGAACGCTGTCGGCGCCAGTGGCCCGCACGGTCGTATCCTGAAAGAAGACGTGCAGGTTTACGTCAAAGCGATGATGCAGAAGGCCAAGGAAGCACCGGCCGCTGCTGCTGGCGCAACCGGTGGTGCGGGCATCCCGCCGATTCCGGTCGTCGACTTCAGCCGTTTCGGCGAAATCGAAGAAGTGCCGATGACTCGCCTGATGCAGATCGGCGCGTCGAGCCTGCACCGCAGCTGGCTGAACATCCCGCACGTGACTCAGTTCGATTCGGCTGATATCACCGAGCTGGAAGCCTTCCGCGTCGCGCAGAAAGCCGTTGCAGAGAAGGCCGGCGTCAAGCTGACCATCCTGCCGCTGCTGCTCAAGTCGTGCGCGCACATGCTCAAGGAGCTGCCGGACTTCAACAGTTCGCTGGCGCCAAGCGGCAAAGCGATCATCCGCAAGAAGTACATCAACATCGGCTTCGCCGTCGACACTCCGGATGGCCTGCTGGTACCGGTCATCAAGAACGTCGACCAGAAGAGCCTGCTGCAACTGGCAGCCGAAGCCGCTGCGCTGGCCGCCAAGGCCCGCGACAAGAAGCTCACCGCTGACGACATGCAAGGCGCCTGCTTCACCATTTCCAGCCTCGGCCACATTGGCGGCACCGGCTTCACGCCGATCGTCAACGCGCCGGAAGTGGCGATCCTCGGTGTTTCCAAGGCAACCATCCAGCCAGTCTGGGACGGCAAAGCCTTCCAGCCGAAACTGATGCTGCCGCTGTCGTTGTCCTACGATCACCGTGTGATCAACGGCGCCGCTGCCGCACGCTTCACCCAACGTCTGGGCAGCCTGCTGGCGGACATCCGCACCATCCTGCTGTAATCCCAAGTGGCCCTCCAGCAATGGAGGGCCGCTTGTGTTTCACGTTTTCGAGCGCCACACGCTCGTACCTCAACCCCGTCAGTTTGACGGGGCTTTTTTTTGCCTGAAATTCGCTTCTTATACTTTTCCCACACATTGCGCTGACATCGGCTACAGCCCGAGTCAACTTCGTGCCGATCTTTTTATCCAAACGCCAACTAGTCTTGGCACAGCACAGCCAAACAACCTTTTAATTTTATCTGACACTCATTCGAATGGATTCGAACATGTTAAAACCGGCTATCGGCCCGATTATTGGCCACGTTACAACTAATCAGGCGCGGATATTTATTCGCGGCGAGTTTCAAAAAGATCTTCAGGTGTTCGCCGGCATTCGTTATCGGACCAGCGACACGCAACAATGGACTAGAGGCATTTTTGCCAAACTCGACGAATCTCGCGACATGTCCAATGTGATCGCACTTCACAACTTACTTGAAAACACCGAATACGAATATCAAACCGGCTGGTTCAGCCCGATGAGTCCGGTACACACCGTCGACAGTGTCGCTGAACTGCCGCTGCAATGGCCGCGCGAGATTTACCGCTTTCGCACCCGCTCCAGCAAACCATTGCAGCCGCGCGCCTACATCGTTGGTTCGTGTCGTTACCTGCGCATGACGGCAGGGGTTGCGGTGCTGCCGCAGTTGGGTGACCGAATCTTTGCTTCAATCCGTCAATTGATTGAGGGGATACAACCACCCATCAGTGCAATGCTGATGACCGGCGATCAGATCTATGTCGACGACCTCAACTTGATTGCGCCTGATCACGAATACAAAGATATTCTCGCAAAGTACCGCGCAGCTTTTTCGCAACCCAACATAAAGCGCTTAATGTCGGAAACTTCGACGTACATGATTCTCGACGACCATGAAATCGAGGACAATTGGCCGGCGAATGCCGAAGCAGGTGACGACGCGTTATATAACAACGCCACCAAAGCCTATGAACTGTATCAAGCCAGCCATAGCCCGGCCTGTTCTTTGGCAACTAACGGCCAAGTTGATCATTCATCTGTCCAGCATTATTGGTATCAATTCAGCGACGGCGATCTCGAATGGTTTGTCACCGACAGCCGCACCCGACGCAACTTGTCGGCCGATGATCGACGCATCCTAGACGACGAACAGGAGCAAGCGCTGCTGGACTGGCTGATCAACAGCACGGCGCGGGTCAAATTCGTGGTCACCAGCGTGATGTTCTACCCGGACGGCAAAGGCCTTGGCGAAGATGCGTGGAAAGCTTTTCCGGAGCAGCGTCTGCGCTTGCTGGAAACCATCCGTACCCGGCGGATCAGCAATGTCATCTTTATTTCCGGCGACGTGCACGGCTCGATGACTGCGCGCCTGACGCACAGTGAAGATCACGATTTCGAAGTGCACACCGTGGTGTCCTCGCCGCTGTGCAACAGCAAACTGCTGCCGTATGCCAAGGCGTCCACTTTCATTCTGGATCAGCCGTTGGTGCGCACGGCGGCGGGCGATTATGTGCATGAGTTGACCAGCGAGGTGATCAGTCAGGACAACTTTGCGCACATGGTGGTCGAGGCTGAGCGGATTGTGGTGAATTACCATGATCGCGATGGGAACCCGTTGCAGTCGATTGCGATAGATCTGCGCTAAACCTTAAAAGATCGCAGCCTTCGGCAGCTCCTACAGGGATCGCATTTCTCTTCAAACGTGGGCGCTGGCTGCGATCTTTTGCTGTTTTCAAATAGACGCTGGAGAAATGTTCACTCCAGCCGACATATTCTTATAGCACTTGGCCTTCATCACTCTTGTCAGTCAGTGCTGCAATGATGCAACCTTGCCGCAGGCAACGTTTAAGAGGGCGAGAGCCCGGCGCGTTCAGCATATTTCCAAGCGAGTTCCCTTCATGAAGAGCCAACCCGATGCCGCCAGCCGTATGGTGGCCGAGGTAGTGACGCAGTTGCCTGTGCCCTCGCGGCTCGGCATGCTGCGTTTCGAGCGCTTGAATGAAGCCAGTTGGGCGATGCTCTTTCTCGATCCGAATTGCGAACGCCAGTTCGGCCAGCCCGCTGTCGAGCTGTGCGCTCTGGTCGGCTCGCCTTACGCCAGCCTGATGGAGCCGGAAGCGCGCTATCAACTGCACGACGCGATCCAGCAACAACTCGGCGCCAGCCCGCATTATCTGGTGCGTTACACCCTGCACACCCCGGCCGGCGCGCTGAATATTCTTGAACTGGGCGAAGCCTACAAACAACACAACCGTCACCTGCTGCGCGGTTATCTGCTGGCGGTTGATGACGTCTTCGACGATGCGCCGCTGCAACCCTCGGTCGACCTCGAAACCCAGAACTCGCGCCTGCAAATCGCCCTCGAACTCAATCAGCGCGCGCAGCAGGAACAACTGCTGCATCTGGAGCGTGTCCGCGCCCAGCAGGATTTGATTTTGCTGCTCGCCCGTCAGCGCTACAGCACGCACAACTCGTTGCAGGAAGCCGCCGAACTGATCACCCGCTGCGCCTGCGATATCTATGAAATCGACTGCGCCAGCCTGTGGAACCTCGAAGGCCAGCAACTGGTGCCGATCTCGGCGTACCACCGCACGACGCAGGAATACATCCTGCCGGACGTGATCGACGTCAGCACCTTTCCCGATTACATGGAAGCGTTGCAGAGCAGCCGCGCCATCGATGCGCATAACGCGATGCGTGATCCGCGCACCCGCGAAATGGCCGAAGCCTTGCGCCCGCGCGACGTCAATGCGATGCTCGATGCCAGCATTCGTGTCGATGGTCAGGTCGTCGGCGTGTTGTGCCTGGAACAGACCGGCGTCACTCGCGCCTGGCAGTCCGACGAAATCGCCTTCGCCGGCGAGTTGGCCGACCAGTTCGCGCAAGTCATCAACAACCACAACCGCCGCACCGCCACCAGCGCCCTGCACCTGTTCCAGCGTGCGGTCGAGCAAAGCGCCAACGCGTTTTTGCTGGTCAATTGCGACGGCGTGGTCGAGTACGTCAACCCGAGCTTCACCGCGATCACCCAGTACACCACCGAGGAAGTCCACGGCCAGCGACTGTCCGAGTTGCCGGCGCTGGAAAACCTTAGCGAGCTGCTGTTCGACGCGCCGTCGGCACTGGCCAAGAGCAACAGTTGGCAGGGCGAATTCAAAAGCCGCCGGAAAAACCTCGAACCGTACTGGGGCCAGTTGTCGATCTCCAAGGTCTACGGCGACAACCGTGAGCTGACCCACTACATCGGCATCTACGAAGACATCACCCAGACCAAGCTCGCGCAGCAGCGCATTGAGCGCCTGGCCTACACCGACAACCTGACCAACCTCGGTAACCGCCCGGCGTTTATCCGCAATCTGGACGAACGCTTCGCCCGGGATAGCGATACCCCGATCAGCCTGTTGCTGGTCGACATCGACAACTTCAAGCGCATCAACGACAGCCTCGGCCACCAGACCGGCGACAAACTGCTGATCAGTCTGGCCCGGCGTCTGCGCAACAGCCTCAGCCCAAGTGGCAGCCTCGCGCGATTCGCCAGTAACGAATTTGCCGTACTGCTCGACGACACCGATCTGGCGACCGGTCAGCAGATCGCCAACCAATTGTTGGCGACGCTGGATAAACCGATGTTCGTCGACAACCAGTTGATCAGCGTCACCGGCTCGGTCGGTCTGGCTTGCGCGCCGTTGCACGGCCGCGACCCGCAAACCCTGATGCGTAACGCCGGTCTTGCTCTGCATAAGGCCAAGGCCAACGGCAAACACCAGGTGCAAGTCTTCACCGAAGCGTTGAATGCCGAGGCCAGTTACAAACTGTTCGTCGAGAACAACCTGCGCCGCGCCCTCACCCAGAACGAGCTGGACGTGTTCTATCAGCCCAAGCTGTGCCTGCGCAGCGGTCGCTTGCTGGGCATGGAAGCGCTTCTGCGCTGGAATCACCCGGAACGCGGCATGATCCGCCCGGATCAGTTCATCAGCGTCGCCGAAGAGACCGGCCTGATCATTCCGATCGGCAAGTGGATCGCGCGTCAGGCTTGCCGCATGAGCAAAGCGCTGACCGCTGCCGGCATGGGCAATCTGCAAGTGGCGATCAACCTCTCGCCGAAGCAGTTCTCCGACCCGGACCTGGTCGCCTCCATCGCCAACATCCTCAAGGAAGAAGCGCTGCCGGCCCATCTGCTCGAACTGGAACTGACCGAAGGACTGCTGCTGGAAGCCACTGAAGACACGCACTTGCAGCTTGATCAGCTCAAGCGTCTGGGCCTGACCTTGGCCATGGATGACTTCGGTACCGGTTATTCGTCGCTGAGCTATTTGAAGAAATTCCCGATCGACATCATCAAGATCGATCGCAGCTTTATCCACGAAATTCCCGACAACCAGGACGACATGGAAATCACCTCAGCGGTGATCGCCATGGCGCACAACCTGAAACTCAAGGTTGTGGCGGAAGGCATCGAGACCGCCGAACAACTGGCATTCCTCCGTCGCCATCGCTGCGACGTCGGCCAGGGCTACCTGTTCGACCGGCCGATCCCCGGCGGCGAACTGATCCAGGCGCTCAAGCGCTACCCGCGCGGCCCGCTCGCCCTCTAACCCCCCGCCGCCCTCTCATGTAGGAGCTGCCGAAGGCTGCGATCTTTTGATCCTGTTTTTTTAAAGACAAGATCAAAAGATCGCAGCCTTCGGCAGCTCCTACATTGGCTAGTGCGAAGTCGGGCATCATTGGGCACACTGGCGGTCTGACTTTTTACATCCAACCTGACTGAGAGGACTGATCATGGTTCTGCGCTCGGAAATTCTGGTGAACAAAAACGTGCTTCCAACCAAAGAACAAGCTCTGCCCGGCCGCGAAACCGCGATGACCCTGCCTGAAAAACACTTCGTGTTTGAAGACACCCCGCTGCTCGGCCCGTTTTTTCAGGACGTCGATTTTGCGATCTTCGGTCTCGGTTGCTTCTGGGGCGCCGAGCGCCGCTTCTGGCAGCGCGAAGGCGTGGTTAGCACGGTCGTCGGTTACGCTGGCGGCTTCACCCCGAACCCGACCTACGAAGAAGTCTGCTCAGGCCTGACCGGCCACTCGGAAGTGGTGCTGGTGGTGTTCGACAAGGATAAAGTCAGCTACGAAGAGCTGCTGGCGATGTTCTGGGAACTGCACAACCCGACGCAAGGCATGCGTCAGGGCAACGACATCGGCACGCAGTACCGCTCGGTGATCTACGCGACTTCGCCAGAGCATCTGGACGCGGCGCTGAAGAGCAAAGCGGTCTATCAGGCTGAATTGTCGAAGGCTGGCCTGGGTGAAATCAGCACCGAGATCGAACAGGCGCCGACCGTGTACTTCGCCGAGACGTATCACCAGCAGTATCTGGCGAAGAATCCTGAGGGTTACTGCGGGATTGGCGGCACCGGCGTGTGCATGCCACCGAGTCTGGTGGGTAATTAGACCCTGAAAGCAAAAGATCGCAGCCTTCGGCAGCTCCTACAGGAGATCAGTGATCGTCCACACATTTGTGGACGACCCCGCCCCCTGTAGGAGCTGCCGCAGGCTGCGATCTTTTGATCTTGCCGTTGATCAGCTCTCGGCAATCAACCAATCCATCTGCCAGCCACCCTGGGTCTGCCCCAGTTTCTTCGACAACCACGGCAGCAACTCACGCAACTCTTCCTCCAGCCCCCACGGCGGATTGGCAATCGCCATTCCGGAGCCGTTCAGACTGTTCGGCGTATCCAGCGGATGCACCAGCAACTCCACGCGCAGCAACTTAGGCGCGCCGCTCCCGGCCAGATCCTGATAGAAACGGCGCAGCGCGCGCTGGTCTTTCACCGGATACCAGATCGCCGCCACCGTTTGGCGCATGCGGCCAATGGCCTCTTTCAACGACGCTGCGCAGCGCTGCATTTCATCCAGCTGTTCGAACGGCGGATCGATCAGCATCACCGCGCGCTTCTCCTGCACCGGCAACATCGCGCGCGCCACGTACCAACCCTCGCCGAGGTGTACTTTCACCCGACGATCTCCGGCCATGTTGTCCTTGAGCAACACGCCGTCTTCCGGGTGCTTCTCGTTGAGCATCACCCGATCCTGCGGCCGCGTCAGACGCCGCGCCAGCTCCGGCGAACCCGGGTAGTAGCGCAACCGGCCATCCGGATTCATCTCGTGCAGCACTTTCATGTAATCGGCGGTCAGCGCCGGCAGATCCGGCTGATCCCACAAGCGTGCGATGCCTTCCAGGTACTCGCCGGTGCGATTCGCCTGATCGCCCTGCAAGTCATACAGACCGATGCCGGCGTGGCTGTCGAGATAGGCAAACGGCTGCTCCTTGCGCGACATCAAGGCGATGAGGCGGGTCAAGGTCAGGTGTTTGAACACATCGGCGTGATTGCCGGCATGGAAGGCGTGACGATAATTCATGGCTGCTCCTGCGAAGGGCGCAAAGTTTACCTTTTACCGCGCGGCAAGTCAGGGGTTGGCGGCTGAGCGGACAAATGCGCGCCCTCACCCTAGCCCTCTCCCAGAGGTAGAGGGGACTGATTGAGGTGATCTTGCGGCTTACGTCGACCTGAAAGATCAACGCGAACTCAGGCTTGGCCAAGCCAGGTTTCATCGCTGAAGTCGCAAGTCGGCGTACCTCACCCGGCCGACTCGGTCAGCCCCCTGTAAGAACAACCCGTATCCAGGTTTGGCCAAGCCAAGTTCACCGCTGAAGGCGCAAGTCGGCGTACATCACCCAGCCGACTCGGTCAGTCCCCTCTCCCTCTGGGAGAGGGCTAGGGTGAGGGGCTTTGATTTTAAGACCCCGCACTCAACCGCTTACCGATGACATCCAGCACATCACAGCCATCACGTAGCGGAATCACACACAGCATGGCGAAATCGCTGAGGATGACGGAGTCGCACTCGATCGAGCCGCGCATGCACATGTTTTCCAGCACTTGGGCGACGGCGCGGAGGCGGTAGTTGGCGGCGTCCATGAGGATGTCGAGCGGCGCATGAGTGTCGATGAACAGCGTGGGCATATCGCTGCAATTGCTGGTCAGGGCCATGAAGCGGTTGTCGGGATGGGGAGTGATTTTTTTGTAGGGTGGATCATTTTTCGGTGTTGTCATTTTTAAGCTCCAGGAAGGGAAGTAACTACCATCTAGCCTTCCTACAGGCTTGGGTGGCAGCTATACGCGGGGTAGGAAATCGAGCCTAGAGCAACCCTCGACCACACCGAAATGTGCCCGCGCATAGCCACCGCAAATCAAGTGCCTACAAGTTGCTCTAGTTTCGAAGGGTTCCTACACCCTGCCACCACTCTGGCGGTGACAACGAAAAGACTATCCCTGCAACCCACCGCCCACCAGTTCATGGAAACCGCCGCAACTCGAAGGAAACGTCCGACGCCTTCGCCCGGAAATTTTACTTATCTTCGTCCCGCAAATAGGCCAACAACGCTAACTGCGACGAATCTTCCGACACCGAAACCTGAAAAAACTGCCTGACCTTGCAACGCAAAACCGGCTCGGGAAACGCTTCGAAAATTGGCGGATGCTCCTCGCTCAGCCACTGCAGAGTATTGCTGACCCTAACTTCGTCACCCGTCGAAACCAACACCGAATCCGGCACCTTCCACCAAGGAAAAACCCGTCCAGAAACCTGCGCCACGCCACCGATATCAATGGCCTGACCATTGATCAAACCGCGCGAGATAACCGGCAACAGCTGCACCGAATCTACTGCCTCAGACTGCAGAATCGGCAACAGAAAACGTCCATCCCAGAATCGAAAAAACACCGTTTTCCCGTCCGGCATCAGTACCTGAGTCAAGCTGCGAAAATGCTCGACCACCACTTCAGGACTCGCCGAAGACACTGCCAACCAGCCCCAATCGCGGGACTCGGTAGTCGCCACCCAATCGAGAAACTCACTGTCCACAGCGACAATTCCCACGAAGGGCATCACCGTATCCCACTCAGCGTAAATAGTGTCCGCCCAAATCGGACTTGGCGTTTGTGCGGTAGTTGACCCGCTCCAGACCTTGAACGGCTCGCCATCGCTGGTGCTGCTGAGAACTGCAAACAGTTGTTCATCGGCCATTAGCGGCTGACGCTGTAACCAATGCTGGGGAATCAGTTTATTCATACAAGGGCCTATGCAGCTCTCGACAATATCAAGAATGCTGTTATCTACAAAAACAAATGGCTGAGTTACAAGCCAGCGTAAAGAAACAACCTGAATGGCAAAAACAGATTGATCATCGAAAAATGGTTAACTCAGCCAACCATTAACCTTTCCCAACACCGCACCGATTATTGCAATGGTGCTTAACACCAACATCATCCCATTGGAAAATAAAATTATCCGCCGCAAGCCTACCGGCAAGGCTTCGTAATCCTTGGCGTCCAGCTCACCATTTCGTATGGATTTACGCGAGAAGATCATGAGCGTGCCCACACTACTAATAAATAGAAATCGGCCAATCGGCTCCCACCCCAAGGTGCGTTTTCTAGAAATAACAGCCGGCGAATTGCTCAAATACTCAAAGATATCCCGCGCAAAAAAATAAGCGACAAACAGCAAAATCAAGGACGACAGAAAAATAAGTGAAATCAATACCAAACCACTCAACAGGAAGAGTATTTCAATATCAGATCTCATTTCTGGATTTCATAGACAACATCTGCCCCTTGCTCGCCCCACTCCCCGAATGGATAGAAAAACCCATTCAATTAAGACTTACCAACAGAAAAAAAATCTATTTAATCAATAAAAAATTCATTCAATCCAACCCATATACTTACAACCAGCCAAAAGCACAATCATTGCCCCACCTCCCCCGAGCGCAGAAAGATAACAAATACGAACAGCCATCATTAATTCACGGGGAAAATTCAGATAGTCGTCCTTATCCAAAGCGCCACCCCTAATGGCCAAAGATGGAAAGAGCATGAAATAACCTATACAAATCAAGACAAAATAAGCACCGAAAAATGAAAAAGACTTACTGACCCAAACTCCACTGGATCTACCAAGAAGATCCAGAATTCTCTGCATCTTAAAAAAATACAAACAAACGTGACCAAAAAAAGATACAAGCCCCAGCCCTAAAAATAAAGCACCAAACGTCAAGACAAACCAAATTTCGTCATCATCAGTCATGTGTAAAAGTCAGCGATACAAAACATACATAACCACCATAAGCGCAGCCAGCAACCACATAGAATAGTTACAAAATCTGATTAATGCCTTCAAACCGCGTGGAAACCGTTCGTAATCTTGAGCGTTCAGGATCTGCTTTCTTATTGAGCGGCGAGGAATGATTAGCATCATGCTGATATGCCCGAGAAGTGCCAATCGCGAGAGTGGATCAAGACTCAAACGCATTGATCTACCGATTACAGCAGGAGAATTATTTAAATAGCCCAATATCTCTTTAATTCGACAATATGCAAGATAGAACATCAGAGCCAAGCATAAGACAAACAATGCAGCCAATGTCAAAACCACACATACATAAACTTCATTCAGTGCTATTTTCATTGCGCTGCCTCATATAACAATTCACCCACCCACTCACCGAATAGAGCACCACCCTCGCCCCCGGCCAATGCACCCACGCCTGTCAAAGCGAGACCACAAGCAACTCCACCGACCCCGACAGTACCTATACCGATGACTGCGCAAGCGGAGCCACCTATCATTGCGCCGCCCCATCCACCGGCAACATTACCGCCCAATTTCCCGGCCTCAGTGAACTTGGCCCTCCTGCATGCCTCCTCCGTTCCTGCGCGACAAGTATCTTTAATCTTGAACCCGGCAGCACCCGCACCTAAACCAATTCCAATCCAGCCACCCAGTTTCATAACCTTGCTAGCCTTGCTGACGCCATCAATATGCGTCGCATATCCAGGAATCCCGGCTGAAGTACCAGCCTTGCTCCAGTGATGGACGAGGCTGCGACTAGAAATACCTAGCGCACTCCTCAGACTCGGATGATTGGGCAAACCGACTGTTTTACGCACCAAGGGACTTAAACTGTTATCAAGTTGCGTCATCAACTGTTTGCGCGTGGCAAAGAAATCCGCCCCCTGCAGCTTGCCATGCTTGTCGAACGTCTGTTTATGCAAAACCTCCAACTCACCCAAAGTCTCGGCGAGTTTCTTAAGATGACTACCAAACATCGCCGAACCGATCCCCACCCCAGTCGAACCCTGCGATAAAAACGACTCAATCTCCCCATGATGCCGAGCCATAAACTCGGCCTCCGAGTCACTCATTGGCGCCAACGCCGCATCAACTTTCTGCGCCGCCTCCATCAGTAACGCCTCTTCCCGAGTGCATTGCGTATTACGCGGATCGCTCAGGACGATCAGTTGACCAGGTTTGGCGTATTGGCTGAGCTGCGGATTCAGACTGCGGAATTTCTCCAGCACGGCCGGATCCGGCTGCGGGAACAGTGTGGATTCCAGTGCAGACCGAGACATTCCCTGTTCAACAATATGAAAGCCCGGCTCAACGCTGGAAGGCGCCGGCCGGGCTGAGGACTTTGGGGATTGGGTCAACCCGCTCGGTGTCGGGCAGATGCCATCCTTACACCGCTCGCACTCTTCGCAGAACGGCGCATCACCTTTCAGGCTCATGATTTGCGCCGCCGTGAGCATCGCCGCCGACGCTGCGGCCAGTTTCTCCGGCAGTCCCGGCACAACCGGTGCTGCACTCAGCGCCGCCATCGGCGCGCCACCCACGACAATCGGCACACTGCTGAAAATCCCGCCGGGGCCGATGTTGATCCACTGCCCGCCCGCCTGAATCGTTGCACTCGCGCCGCCATCAATGACCACTTGCTGGCCAGCGCTGATGTGGATTTGCGCACTGGCGTTAAGCGCCTGACTGCTCACGCGAACATGCTGATCACCGATCACGGTCAGGTGATCATCTTTCTTCACTTCAGTCTGGCGCTGTCCGTGGGTGACGCGCTGCTCATCGGCTTTCAACTCATGGCGAGCAAGGCCGGTGACGACAATGCTGCGCTGGTTATCCACTTGCACTTGTTGATCGTGCAGCACGTGCTGCGTCCAGTTGCGCTGGGCGCGCAGGTAGATTTCCTCGGCGCCTTTTCGATCCTCGATGCGCACTTCGTTGTAGCCGCCACCACCGGGACTGCTCTGGCTGCGGAAGATGCTGCGGGTTTTGTCGGCGGGCAGATCCAGCGGTACTGGCGTCGCGGCGTTTGGCAGGCAACCCATAACCAACGGTTTGTCGGCATCGGCGTCGATGAAACCGACCAACACCTCCATGCCGACTCGCGGAATCAGCACGCTGCCATAACCGTCGTGGGCCCAGCCGCTGGCGACACGCAGCCAGCAACTGGAATGCTCGTTCAATTCACCGTCACGATCCCAGGCCAGTTGCACCTTGACCCGACCGTACTCGTCGCAATGGATTTCCATGTCTTTCGGGCCGGTGACGACGGCCGGTTGATAACCGAGCATGCGCGGTTTTTCCGGGCCCAGCGCCGGACGAAAGAACACGTCCCACGGCGTGGCGAGAAAGGTATTACGGTAACCCTGGAAACCTTCCCCATCGCTGGTCGCCGTTTCTTCCAGCACTTGCGGCTGTCGGCCATGGTGCTCGACGGCAGTCAGCAACCACAGGTCATTCCAGTCTTGGCGCGGATGGTCGGCCAGTTGCAGGAAATGTCCGCACACCAAGGAGGATTCGTCGCTAAGGCCCTCGGCCTGACGGTAATCGGCGACATGCCGTTCAAGTGCGCGCTGGGCGAGGTGCTTGCCGGTTTCACGATCTTTGAATTGGCCGGGAAAGTGATAGTCCTCCAGCACCGGGCGCTGCTCACTGTCGATACGGCTTTCCAGTTGCAGACGCGGTTTTACGAAGTTGTAGTCGCGCCGGGTGACCACGCTGGTACGGGTTTCCACGCGAACGTTGAAGCGCTTGATCGCCGGCGCCGCACCGAGCATGCCGCTGCCGGGCAGATACAAGGTCGGCTCGGCGAGTTTCGGGAAAACGGTCTGGTCGTCGCCGAACACCAGCAAGTGCCCTTCAATACTGTGTTGAAAGTGATAATGGATGCCGACTTCCGCGCACAGACGCTGGATGAACGCCAGATCACTCTCCCCGTACTGCACGCAATACTCACGCACCGGGTAATCGCTGCCGAGGCGAAATTCGAAGGCATCGCGCAGGATCGAGTGATCCTTGAGGATTTGCTCAACGATTTGCGGAACGCTGAGATGCTGAAAAACACGCTGATTGATCCGGTGCCCGAGGTACGTCAGACGCGGGACCAGGCTGAGGTGATAGCGCGTCAGACGTTTCCCGGAATCGCCCTGCCCGACCTGATAAATCTGACCGTGAACGCCGGAACCGTCAGCATCAAAGCTGAGAAACGCCTGACAGTGCAACAGGTTTTCGAGATCCAGATCGGGTCGTTCACTGACCAGTTCCAGCTCAAAACGAAAGGGTTGGCTGATGGCTTCCTTGCCCGTGAACTCAAGGACTTTGAGGTCAATTTGGGCGCCTTCGAGGGTCAACGTGAAACGCGGTTGATTGGCAGGCGCGAACATCCGATGTGTCTCTGCAGAGTGAGGGCGGGCGATTCTGCATGAGGGGCAAGGGGTGTTGAGTGGGGGACGGAAAAATCAGATTTGCCCTACTTCTGTTGTCGAAAAAACCTCAGAAAATTGGCTCATTCGACTACAGACAAATCCCTCAACCCCACAGCAGATCCCTGTAGGAGTGAGCCTGCTCGCGATGGCGTTGTGTCATATGACATCAATGTTGAATGTCAGACCGCTATCGCGAGCAGGCTCACTCCTACAAGGATCTGCGGTGAATAAGAAATCACAGGCACAAAAAAACGGCCCGTCTCCTGTAGGAAACGGGCCGTTTTCAGGTGAGCCGTAGCTCAGCGCATTACTTGTTCAGATTGAAATCTTTTTCCGCTGCTTCGAAGCGCTCAACCATGCCGCGAGTCGGTTCGCCCGCTTTGCTGACAAAGTAGATCGCCAGGCTGGCGAAGATGAAACCCGGGATGATTTCGTACAGACCCAGCAGTTCGAAATGCTTCCAGACCACCACGGTGACGGCTCCAACCACGATGCCGGCCAGTGCGCCGTTGCGGGTCATGTCTTTCCAGATCACCGAGATCAGCACAACCGGACCGAACGCAGCACCGAAACCGGCCCAAGCGTAGGACACCAGGCCCAGTACGCGGTTATCCGGGTTGGCCGCCAGTGCGATGGCGATCAACGCAACCAGCAAAACCATGGCGCGACCGACCCAGACCAGCTCCAGTTGCGAAGCCGATTTACGCAGGAAGGTTTTGTAGAAGTCTTCGGTCAGGGCGCTCGAGCACACCAGCAACTGGCAGCTCAGGGTGCTCATCACTGCAGCCAGAATGGCCGACAGCAGTACACCGGCAATCCATGGGTTGAAGAGGATTTTCGCCAGTTCGATGAACACACGCTCGTGGTTCTCGGTGACGGGACCGGCCAGTTCCGGGTGCGCCGAGAAGTAAGCGATACCGAAGAAGCCGACGGCCACGGTGCCGCCCAGGCACAGGATCATCCAGGTCATGGAAATGCGACGCGCCTTGGCGATCGATTTCACCGAATCCGCCGCCATGAAACGCGCGAGGATGTGCGGCTGGCCGAAGTAGCCCAGACCCCAGCCCATCAGCGAGATGATGCCGATGAAAGTGGTGCCTTTGAGCATGTCGAAGTTGCTTGGATCTTGCGCTTCGATGGCCAGGAACGTGGTGTCGACGCCGCCAGTGGCCAGCAGCACGATGATCGGCGTGAGGATCAGCGCGAAAATCATCAGGGTCGCTTGAACCGTGTCAGTCCAGCTTACCGCGAGGAAACCACCGATAAAGGTGTAGGCAATTGTCGCCGCAGCACCGGCCCACAGCGCCGTCTCGTAGGACATGCCGAAGGTGCTTTCAAACAAGCGAGCGCCGGCAACGATGCCGGAAGCGCAATAGATGGTGAAGAACACCAGAATCACGATCGCCGAGATAATGCGCAGCAGGCCGCTTTTGTCTTCGAAACGGCTGGCGAAGTAGTCCGGCAGGGTCAGGGCGTCGCCGTTGTGCTCGGTCTGCACACGCAAACGGCCGGCAACGAACAGCCAGTTCAGGTAAGCACCGACGATCAGGCCGATGGCGATCCAGCTTTCGGACAAACCGGACATGTAAATGGCGCCTGGCAGGCCCATCAACAACCAGCCACTCATGTCGGACGCACCGGCGGATAGCGCGGTGACGACGCTACCCAGGCTGCGGCCGCCCAGAATGTAGTCAGAAAGGTTGTTGGTGGAGCGATAGGCCATCAAGCCGATCAGCACCATTGCTGCGATGTAGATCACGAACGTGATCAAGGTTGGATTGCTAACGCTCATTAAGTTACGCCCTGGCTTTGTTTTTATGTAGCGGCGGTGATGAACCGCGCGCAAACGACGACGTTTGGCAGACGATTCGGGATCCCGCGCATTTAGGACTGATGTTTCCCCAGGAAAGCCATCAGCCGATACACCGGGTTATTTCCCCGGTTGCACCTTGGGCGCGAATCCTATGCAACAAAGCAAAAGTGGTGCAACCAGTTTCGCGAGAATAAGTTGCACCTAGTCGGTTTTATCGACAATCACCGCGTTTTTGCTCCCTTTTGTGGCAGTCATGGCCATTTGCTAGAAGCAAAAGCACCAAGCAGGAGCAGTACTTTCGTACCAGAAAATAATTCCTGACGAGCTGCTTATTATTCCGGCAAAAAAAGGGTTGCACCCGGTTGCACCTCTTTCGGCGCACGGCTAATCTTGCGGCCAGCTGATGCCACGCAACTGTGGCAACCATGAGGATAAAAATATGGCTACCACCACCCTTGGGGTCAAACTCGATGACCCGACCCGCGAGCGCCTGAAGGCTGCCGCGACCTCGATTGATCGCACACCGCACTGGCTGATCAAGCAGGCAATTTTCAATTACCTGGAGAAACTCGAGGGTGGTGCAACCCTGACCGAGCTGAACGGTTTGACCGCCAAGGACGCCGATGAGGCGGGCGAAGTCCACAACGATCACGCTCACCAGTGCTTCCTTGAATTCGCTGAAAGCATCCTGCCGCAGTCCGTTCTGCGCGCTTCGATCACTGCCGCTTACCGTCGCCCTGAGCCGGAAGTCGTGCCGATGCTGATCGAACAGGCTCGCCTGCCGGTCGCCACGGCTGAAGCCACCAACAAACTCGCCGCCTCCATCGCGGAAAAACTGCGTAACCAGAAAAGTGCCGGCGGTCGTGCGGGCATTGTTCAGGGTCTGCTGCTGGAATTTTCCTTGTCGTCCCAGGAAGGCGTGGCGCTGATGTGCCTGGCCGAAGCGCTGCTGCGTATCCCGGACAAGGGCACTCGTGATGCGCTGATCCGCGACAAGATCAGCACCGGCAACTGGCACCCGCATTTGGGCAACAGCCCGTCGCTGTTCGTCAACGCCGCCACCTGGGGTCTGCTGCTGACCGGCAAACTGGTCTCGACGCACAACGAAGCCGGCCTGACCTCGTCGCTGAGCCGCATCATCGGCAAAAGCGGCGAGCCGATGATCCGCAAGGGCGTCGACATGGCCATGCGCCTGATGGGCGAGCAGTTCGTCACCGGCGAAACCATCGCCGAAGCGCTGGCCAATGCGAGCAAGTTCGAAGCCAAGGGCTTCCGTTATTCCTACGACATGCTCGGTGAAGCGGCGCTGACCGAACACGACGCGCAGAAGTACTTGGCGTCGTACGAACAAGCCATTCACTCGATCGGCAAAGCGTCCCACGGTCGTGGGATTTATGAAGGCCCGGGCATTTCCATCAAGCTGTCGGCACTGCACCCGCGTTACAGCCGTGCGCAGTACGAGCGTGTGATGGACGAGTTGTACCCGCGCCTGCTGTCGCTGACCCTGCTGGCCAAGCAATACGACATCGGCCTGAACATCGACGCCGAAGAAGCCGACCGTCTCGAACTGTCGCTGGATCTGCTAGAGCGCCTGTGCTTCGAGCCGCAACTGACTGGCTGGAACGGCATTGGTTTCGTCATTCAGGCTTATCAGAAACGTTGCCCATACGTGATCGACTACGTGATCGATCTGGCCCGTCGCAGCCGTCATCGCCTGATGATCCGTCTGGTGAAAGGCGCGTACTGGGACAGCGAAATCAAACGCGCCCAGGTCGAAGGCCTGGAAGGCTATCCGGTCTACACCCGCAAGGTGTACACCGACGTTTCCTACATCGCTTGCGCACGCAAACTGCTGTCGGTGCCGGAAGTCATCTACCCGCAGTTCGCCACGCACAACGCCCATACCCTGTCGGCGATTTACCACATTGCCGGTCAGAACTATTACCCCGGCCAGTACGAATTCCAGTGCCTGCACGGCATGGGCGAACCGCTCTACGAGCAGGTTGTAGGTAAAGTTTCCGACGGCAAGCTGAACCGTCCGTGCCGCGTGTACGCACCGGTCGGTACTCACGAAACATTGCTGGCGTACCTCGTACGTCGCTTGCTGGAAAACGGCGCGAACACCTCATTCGTCAACCGCATCGCCGATCAGTCGATTTCGATTCAGGAGCTTGTGGCCGATCCAGTGGCGCAGATCGAGCAGATGGCGACCGTGGAAGGTGGTTTCGGCCTGCCGCACCCGCGCATTCCACTGCCGCGTGATCTGTACGGTGCCGAGCGCGCCAACTCCAGCGGCATCGACATGGCCAACGAACATCGTCTGGCTTCGCTGTCCTGCGCCCTGCTCGCCACTGCCCACACCGACTGGAAAGCCGCGCCGATGCTCGGTTGCGCTTCCAGCACTGAAACTCCGGCAGCCGTGTTGAACCCGGCAGATCACCGTGATGTGGTCGGTCACGTTCAGGAAGCCACTGTCGAAGACGTCGACAACGCCATTCAATGCGCGCTGAATGCCGCACCGATCTGGCAGGCCACTCCGCCGGCCGAACGTGCGGCGATTCTGGAGCGCGCCGCTGACTTGATGGAAGGCGAGATCCAGCCGCTGATGGGCCTGTTGGCTCGCGAAGCCGGCAAGACTTTCGCCAACGCCATCGCCGAAGTCCGCGAAGCCGTCGACTTCCTGCGTTATTACGCGGTGCAGGCGCGCAACGATTTCAGCAACGACGCCCACCGTCCATTGGGCCCGGTTGTGTGCATCAGCCCGTGGAACTTCCCGCTGGCGATCTTCAGCGGCCAAGTGGCTGCGGCACTGGCTGCCGGCAACCCGGTATTGGCCAAGCCTGCCGAGCAAACTCCGCTGGTTGCGGCTCAAGCCGTGCGCTTGCTGCTCGAAGCCGGCATCCCGGAAGGCGTGCTGCAACTGCTGCCGGGTCGCGGTGAAACCGTCGGCGCCGGTCTGGTTGGCGATGAGCGCGTTAAAGGCGTGATGTTCACCGGTTCCACCGAAGTCGCGCGCCTGCTGCAACGCAACATCGCTGGCCGTCTCGACAGCCAGGGCCGCCCGATTCCGCTGATCGCCGAAACCGGCGGGCAGAACGCGATGATCGTCGACTCCTCGGCACTGACCGAACAAGTCGTGATCGACGTGGTGTCGTCGGCGTTCGACAGCGCTGGCCAGCGTTGCTCGGCGCTGCGGGTACTGTGCTTGCAGGAAGATTCCGCGGATCGTGTCATCGAAATGCTCAAAGGTGCCATGGCCGAAAGCCGTCTCGGCAACCCGGAGCGCCTGTCCGTGGACATCGGCCCGGTGATCGACGCCGAAGCCAAGGCTGGCATCGACAAGCACATCCAGGGCATGCGCGACAAAGGTCGCAATGTTTACCAGGTGGCGATCGCCGACACCGAAGAGGTCAAACGCGGCACCTTCGTCATGCCGACCCTGATCGAACTGGAAAGCCTCGACGAGCTGCAACGCGAGATCTTCGGCCCGGTGCTGCACGTGGTGCGCTACAAGCGTAAAGAGATCGATCAACTGATCAGCCAGATCAACGCTTCCGGTTATGGCCTGACGCTGGGCGTGCACACGCGGATCGACGAGACTATCGCCAAGGTGATCGACAACGTCAACGCCGGTAACGTCTACGTTAACCGCAACATCGTCGGTGCCGTGGTCGGCGTGCAGCCATTCGGCGGCGAAGGCCTGTCGGGTACTGGCCCGAAAGCCGGCGGCCCGCTGTACCTGTACCGTTTGCTGGCGACACGTCCTACGGATGCCATCGAACAATCCTTCGCTCGTGGTGATGCTGTTGTCGCCCCGGACGTTCGTTTGCGCGACGCCATGAGCAAACCGCTGAACGCCCTGAAAGCCTGGGCTGAAAGCAACAAGTACGCCGACCTGAGCACCCTGTGCGTGCAGTACGCGGCGCAATCGCAGAGCGGCATCACTCGCGTGCTGGCCGGCCCGACTGGTGAGAAAAACAGCTACGCAATCCTGCCGCGCGAGCACGTACTGTGCCTGGCCGAGGTTGAAGGTGATCTGCTGACGCAACTGGCGGCGGTGCTGGCGGTAGGCGGTTCGGCGGTATGGCCGGAGTCCGACATCAGCAAGGCATTGTTCGCACGTCTGCCGAAGGAAATTCAGGCGCGGATCAAGCTGGTTGCCGACTGGAATAAAGACGAAGTGGTGTTCGATGCGGTTCTGCATCACGGCCATTCCGACCAGTTGCGCGGCGTTTGCCAGCAGATTGCCAAGCGTGCCGGCGCGATCGTTGGGGTTCAGGGCTTGTCCCAGGGCGAGACCAACATTGCCCTGGAGCGTCTGGTGATCGAGCGCGCGTTGAGCGTTAACACTGCGGCGGCGGGTGGTAATGCCAGCTTGATGACTATCGGCTAACACCGAAAAACCGGGCACCTGCATTGGTGCCCGGCATAGCAACAATCCCTGTGGGAGCGAGCTTGCTCGCGAAAGCGGTTTGCCAGTCAACTCATCTGTTGAATGTGCCGGCCTCTTCGCGAGCAAGCTCGCTCCCACAGTGTTATGGGGTGTTTGTTAAGTTGGTGCTCGGCTCTAACATCACCGCGATCAATCATCCTATTCAGCCACTATTCCCGCGTCTTAGACTCGGCCCAACCCCAATTTCAGGTAGGCCGCCATGTCCGAGACGCTGCTCAGTTCCCGCAATCTGGCTTTCGAGCTGTATGAAGTCCTCGATGCCGAGGGCCTGACCCGGCGTGAGCGCTTTGCCGAACACAACCGCGAGACCTTCGACGCTGCCATCGGCACCGCGCGCAATATCGCCGAGAAGTACTTCGCCCCGCACAACCGCAAGGGCGACGAAAACGAGCCGCGCTATGAAGACGGTCAGGCGATTCTGATTCCCGAAGTGAAACCGGCGGTGGATGCCTTCCTCGAAGCCGGATTCCTCAACGCCGCGAGAAGTTTCGACGCCGGCGGCATGCAACTTCCTACATTGCTGTCGCAAGCCTGCTTCGCGCATTTCCAGTCGGCCAACGCTGCTTCGACGTCCTACCCGTTCCTGACCATGGGCGCGGCGAACCTGATCGAAAGCTTCGGCACCGAAGAGCAAAAAAAGCGCTTCCTGCAACCGATGATCGACGGCCGCTTCTTCGGCACTATGGCTTTGACTGAACCGCATGCCGGTTCGTCGCTGTCGGATATTCGTACACGCGCCGAGCCGGCGTCTGACGGCACCTATCGCCTCAAGGGCAACAAGATTTTCATTTCCGGCGGCGATCACCCGCTCTCGGAAAACATCGTGCACATGGTGCTGGCCAAACTGCCGGACGCGCCGCCGGGGGTGAAGGGCATTTCGCTGTTTATCGTGCCGAAGTTTCTGGTCAACGATGACGGCAGCCTCGGCCCGCGCAACGACGTGCTGCTGGCCGGGTTGTTCCACAAGATGGGCTGGCGCGGCACCACCTCCACCGCACTGAACTTCGGCGATAACGACGACTGTGTCGGCTATCTGGTCGGCGAGCCGCATCGCGGTTTGAGCTACATGTTCCAGATGATGAACGAGGCGCGGATCGGCGTCGGCATGGGCGCGGTGATGCTCGGCTACGCCGGTTATCTGTACTCGCTGGAGTACGCCCGCGAACGTCCGCAAGGTCGAGTGCCGGACAGCAAGGATCCGACTACCGCGCCGGTGGCGATCATTCAGCACGCCGACGTAAGACGCATGCTGCTGACGCAAAAATCCTACGTCGAAGGGGCATTTGACCTCGGCTTGTACGCCGCTCGCCTGTTCGATGACACCACGACGCTTGAAAGCGAAACCGAGCGTAAACAAGCGCAGGAATTGCTGGATTTGCTAACGCCAATCGTCAAATCCTGGCCATCGGAGTTCTGCCTGAAAGCCAACGAACTGGCGATCCAAATTCTTGGCGGTCACGGTTATACCCGTGAGTATCCGGTCGAGCAGTACTACCGCGACAACCGTCTGAACCCGATCCATGAAGGCACCCACGGCATTCAGTCGCTGGACTTGCTTGGACGTAAATTGGCGCAGAACGGTGGCGCGGGGCTGAAGCAGCTGATTCGCCTGATTGCCAATACGGCCGAACGCTCGACTGCGCACGATTCGCTGACCGCACTGCGTGAGCCACTGGAAAAACTGGTGGCACGCCTGCAAACCGTGACCATTGGTTTGCTGACGGATCTGGCGCAGGGCAAGGTCAACAGCAGCCTGGCGAACTCGGCGTTGTACCTGAAAGTGTTCGGGCACGCGGTGATTGGCTGGCGCTGGCTGGAACAGGCGATTCGTGCGGAGGAAGGCTTGGCCAAGGGCAATGCGGCCGATGCTGACTTCTATAAAGGCAAGTTGCAGGCGGCGCGGTATTTTCTAACGTGGGAAGTGCCGGGTTGCCACCATGAATTGGCGTTGCTGGAGGCGCGGGATGATACGTGCCTGGCGATGCAGGATGCGTGGTTCTGAAAAGCTACCCTCACCCCAGCCCTCTCCCGGAGGGAGAGGGGGCCGACCGGGGGATGCTTCAATACTCCATCGACCTGAAAGAGGCTCACCGAACCCATAATCGACTGGCGTTTTCAGGTCGATGTATAGCAAAAGACACCTCGGTCAGTCCCCTCTCCCTCCGGGAGAGGGCTAGGGTGAGGGGCTTGTCAGCCATAAACACTCAACTCAACCTGAACCCACCCATCTGCCGCGCCAAATCATCCGCCAGTTTCTGCAACATCTGACAATCCTCACGACAAGCGCGCACCTCCCCCGCCGTCGCCCGCGCCAGATCGGAAATCCCCTGTACGTTGCGGTTGATCTCTTCCGTTACCGCCGACTGCTCCTCGGTCGCCGTCGCCACCTGATGGTTCATGTCGCTGATGCGCTCGACCTGCCCGGTAATCGCGGTCAAAGACGCGCCCGTACGCTGACTCGACTCAACCCCGGTACCCGTCGCCGCTTGCCCGGTACGCATTGACGACACAGCGTTCTCCGCACCCTGCTTGAGGCTGCCGATCATTTGCTGAATCTCATCAGTGGAGGCCTGAGTCCGCCGCGCCAACGTGCGCACTTCATCAGCAACAACGGCAAACCCACGCCCCATATCCCCGGCACGCGCCGCTTCAATCGCCGCGTTCAGCGCCAGCAAATTCGTCTGCTCAGACACCCCGCGAATCACCGCCAACACCGAGTCAATCGATGCCACTTGATGCGCCAGTTTACCCACTGCGCCCGCCGCCAGGCCAATTTCGTCCGACATGCTTTCGATATGCCGGATCGACCCGCCAACATCTTCCCGCGCCTGCATCGCCTCATCCCGCGCGGTTTGCGAAGCGAGTGCCGCGTTGCCGGCGTTTTGCGCAATCTCCTGAACCGTCAGGCCCATTTCGTGAACCGCGGTGGCAACCATGTCAGTCATTTCCTGCTGCCGGCCGGAGCGCTCGGCAGTGTTTTCGACCACCTTCGCCACTTGCCCCACTGCCGTACGCAGACGCTCGCTGGTGGTCAGCACTTCCGCGATCATGCCGCGCTGACTGTCGAGGAAGCGGTTGAAGCCGCGCGCCAGATCACCCAGCTCATCGGCGCGACTGGAATCTAACCGATGGGTCAAATCTCCCCCGCCGCTACCGATTGCTACCAACGCCGCTGTTACCTGACGAATCGGTCGCACCAGCCCGCGCGCCAGCCACACCACCAAGGCCAGGCACACCAGCGCTACAGCCAGACCGATGCCGCCACTCATCCACATCGCTTTGCGCGCTTCGGCGTAGATTTGCGATTGCGGCACTTCGGCCACCAGCGTCCAGCCCAAATCACGCAACGGCAGGCTGAAGGCCAGATAGTCTTCGCCATCGCGCTGGAAGCGACTGTTCGTGGCAATTTTTTGACCCATGACCGCTTGCGCCGCCGCAGCACCAATCTGCTCCGTAAGCGTGCGTTTGCCACTGAACTGCGCTTCAGGATGCACCTGAATCAAACCGTCGGAACGCACGAGATAGACCTTGCCGCGCTCGCCGAAGCTGAAGTTGTGAATCAGCTCCGACAGCTCTTTCATGCTCAGTCCGAGACCGGCCACACCGACCACTTTGCCTGCCTGCTCCACCTTCAAATCGATAAACAGCGCCAATTCTCCGGTGGCGCCATCGTTGTCGATATTCAGCGTGCGCGACTGGTTGCTGTCGAGGAAGGAATAGAACCAGGCATCGGCCGGCTTGGTTCGACTGAGGGTGCGATCCAGGCCTTTTTCGGTGATGTAATGATTGGATTCGGTGCCGATGATCAAAGCCGTAAAAGCCTTGTGTTCGGCGCGGATGCCTTCCAGATACTGCGCGAAGCCCGCCGTTTTGCTGCTGTCTTCGCCAGACGCCAACCAGTCACGCACCATGGTGTTGCTGGCGATGTCTTTGGCGGCAGTTAGGGGCTGGACGAGGATGCGTTCGATGTCGTTGCGCGTCGCTTCGATGCTCGACGGCAAGGCTTGTTCGACCAGATAGCTCTGGGCGAGACGGTTGACCACCAGGGTATAAATGCCAACCACGATCAGGATACTGACCAGCAGAGCGGTGCCCATGCTGAGGATCAGTTGCCATTGGATACTGCGTCGCCACAACTGCATGGAGCACCCCCAAAGAATAAGTGGCGGAAGCAATGCAACAGCCGTGCCGATTGTATACAACCCGATCGACAATCTATTCTTTGGTTGTGCGCAACGCCGTCAACCCTGATTGATGGTCTTGGCGATGGTGTCGACCGTGGCGCTGACTTGCTCTTGGTAACGGTCGAGTTCTTCCTGATGCTGCTTCTTCATGTCGATCTGCTGCGAGCACAGATTCATCGCGGCCAGCACCAGCAAGCGGTCACCGATCAGCGTCGGGTATTTGCGTTTGGTGTCGGCCAAAGCGGCTTTTAGCATCAATGCTGCGTCCAGCAGGGTCTGTTCTTCCCCGGCCGGTGCCTTGATCGAATAGTCCTCCCCGAGAATGGAGATGACTTTTACCCCTGCTGTGCCGTGGTTCATGCGCTGACGGGACCGGCGTTGACGCGATCAACCAGCGCCTGAATGCGGGCGGCGGTGGTGCCGTGCTTTTCTTCCTGTTCCATCAGGCTCAGTTGCAGGCTTTCGTTTTCATCCTTGGCCTGAGCCAGTTCGGTGGACAGGTTCTGATTGGTTTGCGCGAGGGTGTGGTTCTGCTGCACCAGGTCGCTGACGAGCTGTTCCAATTGGCTGAGGGATGCTTCCAACATTTTGATCTTCCAGGCATTTTCAAAGGGCGCGTACGATAAAGAAAAGTCACCACGGATGCCAGGGTTAAACCGGCGCAAGGCCTTGATTTTCCTGGCGGGCGAGCGTTCCCGCGAGCTTTAAAGACTGTGATTTGCCGATCTTGTTCCTGCACTTCGTCGCCGAGCGCCCTCTGCGACAAATACGCGCAGCCCCTCAAGACTTTAGTCGTATGACCGATAAGTCATCCATTCAGCAGTTTTAGCCCGCATGGATGCGGCCCTTCTCGGTACCCTCCATGTCCCTTCGCAATATGAACATCGCCCCACGGGCGTTCACCGGTTTCGCCCTGATTGGCGCATTGATGTTGATCCTCGGCGTGTTTGCGCTCAATCAGATGAGCAAAATTCGCGGCGCCACCGAAGACATCACCAACAGCAGCGTGCCGAGCATCAAGAGCCTCGACGAATTCACCCAGCTGACCCTGCGCCTGCGGGTTTTGTCGTACCGTTTGTTGGTCAACCGCGAGCCGGACGTGCAGCAGAAAACCATGGACTTGCTGGACATGCGCAACCAGCAGATCCGGAAGGCCCAGAGCGATTACGAGCCGTTTATCAGCAGCCCCGACGAACGTGCGGCGTACGATCAATATGTGCAGTTGCTGAGCCAGTACCGCCAGATCGAAGACCGGATGAGAACCCTGTCGCGCAACAATCAGGTGGATGAACTGCGCAACCTGCTCAACACCGACTTGCTGACCAACTCCGAAGCGGTCAACACCGTGCTCAACCGTTTGCTGGAGATCAATACCCGGCAAACCGTCGATACCAATCAGCAAGCGGCGGATCAATATTCTTCGGCGTTCGACCTGGTGGTCACCCTGCTGGTGATTGCCACTGCACTGACGTTGTTGTTCGCCTGGTTGCTGACCGCCAGCATTACTAAGCCAATCGCCAAGGCACTGGAAGCCGCAGAAACCATCGCTGAAGGCAACCTGACGCAGCCGATTCAGGCCGATGGCAGCGACGAAGCCGGGCGCTTGCTGGCAGCGATGGCGAAGATGCAATCGAAGCTGCGCGACACTTTGCAGCGGATTTCCGGGTCGGCCACGCAACTGGCGTCGGCAGCGGAAGAACTCAACAGCGTCACCGACGAAAGCGCGCGCGGCCTGGTGCAGCAGAACAACGAAATCGAACAAGCGGCCACCGCGGTCAACGAAATGACCAGCGCCGTTGAAGAAGTTGCGCGCAACGCGGTGAGCACCTCGGAAGCCTCGAAGAACGCCACGACTTCGGCCGGCGATGGTCGTGATCTGGTGCAGGAAACCGTCAGCGCCATCGAACGCATGAGCGCCGATGTACAGAGCACAGCATCGTTGATCGGTGATCTGGCCAATGAATCCCGAGACATCGGCAAGGTGCTGGATGTGATTCGTGGTCTGGCGGATCAGACCAACCTGCTGGCGCTGAACGCGGCGATTGAAGCGGCGCGCGCCGGTGAAGCCGGTCGTGGTTTTGCGGTGGTGGCGGATGAAGTGCGCGCCTTGGCGCACCGCACACAGCAGTCGACGAGCGAAATCGAGCGGATGATCGGCAGCATTCAGAGCGGCACCGAACACGCGGTGGATTCGATGCGCAACAGCACCGAGCGCGCGGAGTCGACGTTGAACATTGCTCGCGGCGCGGGGATGTCGCTGGATACGATCAACACTGCCATTGTTGAAATTAACGAACGCAACCTGGTGATCGCCAGCGCGGCGGAAGAGCAGGCGCAGGTGGCGCGCGAGGTCGATCGTAACCTGGTGAATATTCGGGATTTGTCGGTGCAATCAGCGACCGGGGCCAATCAGACAAGCGCGGCGAGTAATGAGCTGTCGCGGCTGGCGCTGGATCTGAACAACATGGTTGGGCGGTTTAGCCTCTGAAAAAGCAAAAGATCGCAGCCTGCGGCAGCTCCTACACGGTATTGATGTGCACCCTGTAGGAGCTGCCGCAGGCTGCGATCCTTTGATCTTGAAAAAAGCTTTTTGACAGCATCACATTTCAACAGGTTAGAATCGCTGGCACGCAGACTGCATGGTCAGTTTGTGCCCGTCTTTACGCTTCTGGAGTACTGCCTTTGAATGCGACGACCATCAACAGCCTGTTCTTGATCGGCGCGTTGCTGGTAGGTGCAAGCATTCTCGTCAGCTCACTTTCCTCCCGTCTCGGCATCCCGATTCTGGTCATTATCCTCGCAGTCGGCATGGCCGCCGGGGTTGATGGCGGCGGGATTATTTTCGATAACTACCCGACAGCCTATCTGGTCGGCAACCTCGCACTCGCGGTGATCCTCCTCGACGGCGGCTTGCGCACACGGGTCTCGAGTTTCCGCGTGGCGTTATGGCCGGCGTTATCGCTGGCGACGGTCGGGGTGTTGATCACCACCGGGCTGACCGGCATGGCCGCCGCATGGCTGTTCGACCTGAACCTGATCCAAGGCCTGCTCATCGGCGCCATCGTCGGCTCGACGGACGCCGCAGCGGTGTTCTCCTTGCTCGGCGGCAAAGGACTGAACGAACGGGTTACGGCCAGCCTGGAAATCGAATCCGGCAGCAACGACCCGATGGCGGTGTTTCTCACCGTGACCCTGATCGACATGCTCGCCAGCGGCCAGACCGGCCTGCACTGGAGCCTGCTGACCCACCTGGTCCGCGAGTTCGGCATCGGTGGCGTGATCGGTCTCGGTGGTGGCTGGCTGATGCTGCAACTGGTCAACCGCATCAACCTGGCTGCCGGTCTCTATCCGATTTTGGTGATCGCCGGTGGCCTGGTGGTGTTCGCCCTGACCAACGCCTTGCACGGCAGCGGTTTCCTCGCGGTGTATCTGTGCGGTCTGGTGATCGGCAACCGCCCGGTGCGCAGCCGTCACGGCATTCTGCACATGCTCGACGGCATGGCGTGGCTGGCGCAGATCGGCATGTTCCTTGTGCTGGGGCTGCTGGTGACGCCGCATGATTTGCTGCCGATCGCCCTGCCCGCCCTCGGTCTGGCTCTATGGATGATTCTGTTCGCGCGACCGCTGTCGGTGATGGTCGGTCTGCTGCCGTTCAAAGCCTTCCATGGCCGTGAAAAAGCCTTTATTTCCTGGGTTGGCCTGCGCGGCGCGGTACCGATCATTCTCGCGGTGTTCCCGCTGATGGCCGGGCTGCCGAATGCGCAGCTGTACTTCAACCTCGCCTTCTTTATCGTGCTGGTGTCGCTGTTGGTGCAGGGTACGAGCCTGCCGTGGGTCGCCAAACTGTTGAAGGTGACGGTGCCGCCGGAGCCTGCGCCGATTTCCCGGGCGGCGCTGGAAGTCCATGTCACCAGCGAGTGGGAGCTGTTCGTTTATAAGCTCGGCGCGGAGAAATGGTGCATCGGTTCACCCCTGCGTGAGCTGAAAATGCCCGAAGGCACCCGCATCGCTGCCCTGTTTCGTGGCCAGCAACTGCTCCATCCGTCGGGTAGTACGGTGCTGGAAGTCGATGATTTGCTGTGTGTTATCGGCCATGAACACAACTTGCCGGCCCTCGGAAAACTGTTCAGCCAGGCGCCACAACGTGGCCTCGATCTGCGTTTCTTCGGTGACTTCGTGCTCGAAGGAGACGCCCAGCTTAAAGCGGTTGCAGCGCTGTATGGCCTGCCGGCCGAGGGCATCGATCCGGACATGACCCTGGGCGCCTTCATCGCGCAGAAAGTCGGCGGCGCACCGATCGTTGGCGACCAGGTCGAGTGGAACAACACCCACTGGACGGTTGCGGTCATGGACGGGAACAAGATCGGCAAAGTGGGCGTCAGATTCCCCGAAGGAAGTCGCCCGGGCCCCGGACTCTTCCTCTAAACTGCGTCCACTATCACTTGCTTGACCGGTCTCTATGCCTACCCTGCGCTCCTTTTTCGCCGCGGCCCTGCTGGGCCTGAGTCTTACTGTCGGCCCGCTGTATGCCGCCGAACCACCGTCCAGCGATGCCGTCCAGGCCAGCCTGGATAAACTTGCCGACAGCAAACTGCCGGATGCCGACAAAAAGACCCTGCAAACCGTCCTGCAGAACACGCTCAATCAGCTGAACAATCAGCGTGATTACGAGCAGAAACTGATCGACCTCAAGCAGCAACTGGCGACCGCACCCAAGCAGACCATCGAAAACGCTCGCGAACTGACGCGCCTCAAAGCCACGACCGTGGTGCCGGTGGCGCAGCGCTTCCCCCGCGAATCGATCACGCAACTGGAGCAGATCCTCACCGACCGCTCCACCCAGCAAAGTGATCTGCAAAAAGCCTTGGCCGACGCCAACAGCCTGATCATCACCGCGCAGACGCGCCCGGAGCGCGCTCAGGCGGAAATCTCCGCCAGCCAGACGCGCATTCAGCAGATCAACAACATCCTCAAGTCCGGCAAGGACGCGGGCAAATCCGTCAGCGCCGAGCAGCGTGATCAACTCAACGCTGAACTGGCGGCGCTGAACGCGCTGATCCCGTTGCGCCGTCAGGAGCTGGCCGGCAACAGCCAGTTGCAGGATCTCGGCAACGCTCAACATGACTTGCTCTCGGAAAAATCCGAGCGCCTCGACCGCGAAATTCAGGAGCTGCAAACCCTGATCAACCAGAAGCGTCTGGCGCAGTCGCAGGAAACCGTCACCCAGCAGTCGATCGAAGCGCAGAAGGCCGGCGGCAGCAGCCTGCTCGCCAGCGAAAGCACGGCCAACCTCAAGCTCTCCGACTACCTGCTGAAAAGCACCGACCGCCTCAACGAAGTCACCCAGCAGAACCTGCAGACCAAACAACAACTCGACAGCCTGACCCAAAGCGATTCCGCCCTCGACGAGCAGATCAACGTGCTCAAGGGCAGCCTGCTGCTGTCGAAGATTCTCTATAAACAGAAGCAAGCCCTGCCGCGCCTGAAGGTCGACCGCGACCTGGCCGATCAGATCGCTGACATTCGTCTGTATCAGTTTGAAGTCAGCCAGCAGCGCGAACTGCTCAGCAGTCCGACCACCTACGTCGACAATCTGCTCGCCACCCAGCCGCCGGAACAAGTCACCCCGCAACTGCGCAAAAGCCTGCTGGATCTGGCCAACACCCGCGCCGACCTGCTGGAGCGGCTGAACCGCGAACTGAGCGCGGTGCTCAACGAATCGATCACCCTGCAACTCAATCAGAAACAACTGCTGAGCACCGCGCAAAGCCTGCGCGCGACCCTTGATGAGCAGATGTTCTGGATTCCGAGCAACAAGCCGCTGGATCTGGAGTGGATGCGCAGCGTGCCGGAGCGCCTCAAGCGTCAGGTCGACACGCTGCCGTGGGCTTCAAGCCTCAGCGAATTGACTGATGGTCTGACCCAGCGACCACTGCTGTTCCTGCCACTGGCATTGTTGATCGGTGCCTTGTTGTGGCGCCGCAAAAGTCTCTACGGGCGCCTGAACAAGGTTCACCAGGACATCGGTCACTTCAAGCGCGACAGTCAATGGCACACGCCGCAAGCGATCCTGATCAACATTCTGTTGGCGATGCCGGTCGCACTGGCGCTGGCCCTGTGCGGTCTGGCCTTGCAGATCGACGCACGCGGACAGAACGCCAACATGGGCGCGGCGCTGCTGCAAATGGCGCAGGCGTGGCTGGTGTTTTACACCGCATACCGGATTCTCGCGCCAGCCGGCGTGGCCGAGTTGCATTTCCGTTGGGAGAAACCGCAGGTTGAATTCCTGCGTGGCTGGATCCGCCGGCTCGGTCTGGTGGTCATGGCGCTGGTGACGATTGTCGCTGTTGCCGAACTGCAACCGGCGGCACTCGCCGACGACGTGCTCGGCATGCCGGTGGTACTGACCTGCTACGCCTTGATGGCGTGGTTGCTCAGCCGCCTGCTGATCAGCAGCCCGGCCCACGAAAACACTTCGCTGTTCCGCAAAGCCGTCGGCGTGATGTTCACCGTGCTGCCGATCGCCCTGTTCGTCGCGGTGTGCTTCGGCTACTACTACACCGCGCTAAAACTCAGCGACCGCTTGATCAACACCCTGTACCTGCTGATGTTCTGGCTGGTGATCGAAGCCACTTTCGTTCGCGGCCTGAGCGTTGCTGCACGGCGTCTGGCCTACCAGCGCGCACTGGCCAAACGGCAGGCGGCGAAAGAGGCTGGCGACGGCGAAGCGGTGATCGAAGAGCCAACCCTGGACATCGAAAAGGTCAACGAACAATCCCTGCGGCTGATCCGTCTGGCCCTGCTCGGCGGCTTTATTGCGGCGCTGTACTGGGTCTGGTCGGATCTGATTTCGGTGTTCTCGTACCTCGACAACATCACCCTCTACGAATACACCAGCGGCACCGGTGCCAACATGAGCATGGTGCCGATCAGCATCGGCGACATGCTCGGCGCGTTGATCATCATCGGCATTACCTTCGCCCTCGCGCGCAACTTGCCGGGCTTGCTCGAAGTGTTCGTGCTGTCGAAATTGAATCTGGCGCAGGGCAGTGCCTACGCGACCACGACACTGCTCTCGTACGTGATCGCCGGTGTCGGTTTCGTCTCGACGCTGTCGACCCTCGGCGTCAGTTGGGACAAGTTGCAATGGCTGGTGGCGGCGCTGTCGGTCGGCCTCGGTTTCGGTATGCAGGAGATCTTCGCGAACT
>NZ_JBIVMX010000064.1:0-3293 GCF_044753305.1 Pseudomonas sp. NPDC088429
CTCGTGACCGCCACCCTGCATGCTCGCTTCGATGAGCAAACTCTTCTTGCGGCTGACGTACAGCGCACCGATGCCTTTAGGGCCGTAGGTTTTGTGGGCGGAGAACGACATCATGTCGACTTTCAGCTTCTGCAGGTCGATCTCGACCTTGCCAGTGGACTGAGCGGCGTCGACGTGGAACAGAATGCCCTTGGCGCGGAGCATTTCGCCAATCGCGGCGATGTCGTTAACGGTGCCGATTTCGTTGTTCACGTGCATTACGGAGACCAGAATGGTGTCTTCGCGCAGTGCCGCTTCAATCATGGCCGGGGTGATCAGACCGTCTTCAGTTGGCTCGAGGTAGGTCACTTCGAAACCTTCACGCTCCAGTTGGCGCATGGTGTCGAGGACAGCCTTGTGCTCAATCTTCGAGGTGATCAGGTGTTTGCCCTTGGAACCATAGAAATGTGCCGCACCCTTGATTGCCAGGTTGTCGGACTCAGTGGCACCGGAGGTCCAGACGATTTCGCGCGGATCGGCGTTGACCAGATCGGCCACCTGACGACGGGCGTTTTCGACGGACTCTTCAGCTTTCCAGCCGAATACGTGGGAACGGGACGCCGGGTTACCGAAGTTTCCGTCAACCAGCAGGCATTCACTCATTTTTTGCGCAACGCGCGGATCGACCGGGGTGGTCGCAGAGTAATCAAGGTAAATCGGCAATTTCATGGACTATCTCCTAAATCAGGGCTGGCGTACCGCTAGCTCTTCGGCTGTCATTCGACGGCGGACGCTTCAATCTTGTCCAGGCGTGGCGCCTTGCTGTTGCAACGACGCTGGTCCTGACGCTGGGCTACTTCTTGCACCTCACGGCGAGTTACAAGATCAGCCAAGCTGATACCACTTAGAAATTCGTGAATCTGCAGGCTCAAATCGCACCACAGATGGTGAGTCAGGCACGTATCGCCGGAATGGCAATCGCCCTGGCCCTGGCATTTGGTGGCATCAACCGATTCGTTTACCGCATCGATCACCTGGGCGACCTGGATGCCCTGCATGTCGCGGGACAACTGGTAGCCACCACCCGGGCCGCGAACACTGGAAACCAGGTTGCTGCGGCGCAGCTTGGCGAACAGCTGTTCGAGGTAGGACAGGGAGATGCCTTGGCGCTCGGAGATATCGGCCAGGGACACGGGCCCGTGCTGCGCGTGCAACGCCAGGTCAAGCATGGCGGTCACGGCGTATCGGCCTTTTGTAGTCAGTCGCATGGACAGTTACCACGGAGTTCAGAATGGGGCGAGTATGCAATTCCCGAGTATTTAAGTCAACTTTAAGACCTAGTACTTTAGTCGGGATTACCCGCAAAAGAGCGCGCGAATGATAGCAGGGTCTGCGGCGTAATGGCACACCGGCCGGCGCAAGCCTCTGTAGGAGCTGCCGAAGGCTGCGATCTTTTGATCTTATGGAAAGCAAAGTCAAAAGATCGCAGCCTTCGGCAGCTCCTACAGGGGCGCTAGCCGGCTTTGGATTCGTCTTTGCCTTTGACGCAGGCGAAGTCTTCTTCGCGCAGCTCAGGCAGATCTTTCGCACAGTAATTGCTGCCCAGATCCTTCAGCGCGCCGCACATCCCTTCCAGCCGCCCATCCACCGCTTGCAGGTGATCGAGCAACTGACCGATGGCGCGCGCCACCGGGTCGGGCATGTCTTCGCTGACGCCGTAGGCATCAAAACCGATCTTCTCGGCCATGGCCTTGCGCTTGGCGTCCTGTTCTTCGTCGGATTTGACGATGATCCGCCCCGGAATTCCCACTACCGTGGCGCCCGGCGGCACTTCTTTAGTCACAACAGCATTGGAACCGACCTTGGCACCGGCGCCGACGGTGAACGGGCCAAGCACCTTGGCGCCCGCACCCACCACAACACCGTCGCCCAGCGTCGGGTGGCGCTTACCTTTGTTCCAACTGGTGCCACCGAGGGTCACGCCCTGATAAATGGTCACGTCATCGCCAATTTCGGCGGTTTCGCCAATGACGATGCCCATGCCGTGGTCGATAAAGAAGCGTCGACCGACTTTGGCGCCCGGATGAATTTCGATCCCGGTCAGCCAGCGACCGAAGTTCGACACCAGCCGCGCCAGCCATTTCAGCTCGTTACGCCACAGCATGCCGGCCAGTCGATGGATCCAGATTGCATGCATGCCGGGGTAGCAGGTCAGAACTTCAAAAGCGTTACGCGCCGCCGGGTCTCGATGGAACACGCTCTGGATATCTTCACGCAAACGCTCAAACATCATTTAGTCCTTCCGCTTTAGAAGCTCACCACGGGCCGCTTTTTGGGTTTCCGTGAGGATGCCACGCAAAATATTCATTTCCGCCCGGCTGACCGAGCTGCGTCCGTACAACCGGCGCAGGCGCGCCATCAAGTGCCGCGGCTTTTCCGGATCGAGAAATTCGATAGCGACCAGCGTCTGCTCCAGATGCTCATAAAAGCGCTCCAGCTCATCCATGGTCGCCAGCTCGGCGCTTTTCACCGAGGCCACTTCTTCTTTCTCGATCTTGCTCGGCTGACCTTGTGCAGCCAGCCAGGCCATGCGCACTTCATAGCTCAACACCTGCACCGCCGCCCCGAGGTTCAGCGAACTGAACTCAGGATCGGAGGGGATGTGCACGTGAAAGTGACATCGCTGCAACTCGTCATTGGTCAGGCCGGAATCTTCACGACCGAATACCAAAGCGATTTCTGCGCCCTGCCCGGCTTCCTCAACCACTTTGGTGCCGCATTCGCGCGGATCCAGCAGCGGCCAAGGGATTCGGCGATCACGGGCGCTGGTGCCGAGCACAAGATTGCAGCCGACCAACGCGTCTTCCAGGGTGGCGACGACTTGCGCGTTTTCAAGGATGTCACCGGCACCGGAGGCGCGAGCATCGGCCTCGTGGTGCGGAAACAGGCGCGGTTCGACCAGCACCAGTCGCGACAGACCCATGTTTTTCATGGCGCGCGCGGCCCCGCCGATATTGCCGGGGTGGCTGGTATTGACCAGGACAACACGAATGTTCTGCAGCAAGGGAGGCGCTCTCGGACACAGGAAAGGGGTGCAAATCTTACAGAACAGCCTACCGTTAAGCTATGAAAGCGAACAGCGTCCTTCACCTGAAGAAAAGTTCTGATAGAATGCGCGGCTTTCTTTAACAACCTTAGGTGACACATCCATGCAGCCCATGCTGAATATCGCGCTGCGCAACGCAAGCACCTACAGATAACTCATCTTACTCTCCAAAGAGATCCACGAAAGAAACGGCATCGAAGAATAAGAC
>NZ_JBIVMX010000064.1:3303-32608 GCF_044753305.1 Pseudomonas sp. NPDC088429
AACTGATCTTCCGCTCCATCGAGCGCCTGGATACCATCAAGGTCGACGAAAAAGACGCCAAGGATTATGTATCCGAGGTCGATCGCGCCGCTGAACAGAAAATCATCGACGCGCTGCGCAAGGCTTACCCGAACCACTCCATCCGCGGTGAAGAGACTGGCATGCACGCCGGTACCGGCATCGAAGGCGAAGAGTACCTGTGGATCATCGATCCGCTGGACGGCACCACCAACTTCCTGCGCGGCATTCCTCACTTCGCCGTCAGCATCGCCTGCAAATACCGCGGTCGCCTGGAACACGCTGTTGTTCTGGATCCGGTTCGTCAGGAAGAATTCACCGCCAGCCGTGGTCGCGGCGCTCAACTGAACGGTCGTCGTCTGCGCGTCAGCGGCCGTACCAGCCTCGACGGCGCACTGCTCGGCACGGGCTTCCCATTCCGTGACGATCAAATGGACAACCTGGAAAACTATCTGGGCATGTTCCGCGCTCTGGTTGGCCAGACTGCCGGCATCCGTCGCGCCGGTTCGGCGAGCCTGGATCTGGCTTACGTGGCTGCCGGTCGTTTCGATGCGTTCTGGGAATCGGGTCTGTCCGAGTGGGACATGGCTGCAGGCGCCCTGCTGATTCAAGAAGCTGGCGGCCTGGTGAGCGACTTCACCGGCGGTCACGATTTCCTTGAAAAAGGCCACATCGTTGCCGGCAACACTAAATGCTTCAAAGCAGTTCTGACGGCGATCCAGCCGCACCTGCCAGCTTCGCTGAAGCGCTAAGCGTTACGCGAAACGAAAAAAAGCGCCCTTCGGGGCGTTTTTTTTATGCCCAGTGATTTGCTGGCGACCCTACGGACGGCTTCGCGCGCAAACCCCGTAGGAGCAAAGCTTGCTCGCGAAGAGGCCGGCACATCCAACATATTTATCGAATGTACAAATGTCTTCGCGGGCAAGCCTTGCTCCTACAAGGGCAACCCCCAAACCATGGGCACAAAAAAAGCACCCCGCAGGGTGCTTCTTTCTAAACGATCGGCCTGTTACTGACCCGGCTCGTTCTGCGACAGGATCAACTTACCTTCCTTGTCGACCGGAATCTGGTTGCCCGGATCACGATCCATGCGCACTTTGCCTTCCTTGCCATCCAGCGAATAACGCACGTCATAACCAACGACCTTGTCGCTGATGTCATTCACCGTGTTGCAGCGGGTTTGCGTGGTGGTGTAGGTATCGCGATTCTGCATACCTTCCTGCACCTTGTTACCGGCATAACCGCCACCGACTGCGCCAGCGACCGTGGCAATTTTCTTGCCGGTGCCGCCGCCGATCTGGTTACCCAACAGACCACCTGCCAGTGCACCGACTACCGTACCGGCAATCTGGTGCTGATCTTTTACAGGCGCCTGGCGAGTGACCGTTACATCCTTGCACACTTCACGTGGTGTCTTGATCTGTGTCTTGACCGGCTCAACGGCCAAGACCTGCGCATACTCAGGGCCGCTTTTAACCAGGCTGTAGGTGGCAACAGCACCCCCGGCAGTGACACCGACAGCACCCAATACCGCACCAACCAGCAACGACTTGTTCACATGAACCTCCTGACCATCACATGCGGGACGCGCCCGCGCTTCTCCCAGCCTTGGAGCATAAAAAAAAGCGCGAGTTCAACTCGCGCCTTTTTTAGCTGACAACCGGGAAAACGCTACGCGTTATGGACGGTCGTCGACTTCCTTCTCAGTATTTGCAGGAGGAATCAGGTCTTCTGTGCTGAGGTTTAGCCAGATCAGCACCACGTTGGCGATGTAGATCGACGAGTAAGTACCCGCCAATACACCAATGAACAGCGCGATGGAGAAGCCGAACAGGTTATCGCCACCGAAGAACAGCAGTGCCGCAATCGCCAGCAACGTCGAGATCGAGGTCGCCATGGTGCGCAGCAGGGTTTGCGTGGTCGAGATGTTGATGTTCTCGATCAGCGTCGCCTTGCGCAGGACACGGAAGTTCTCACGCACCCGGTCGAATACGACGATGGTGTCGTTCAACGAGTAACCGATGATCGCCAGTACCGCCGCCAGTACCGTCAGGTCGAAAGTGATCTGGAAGAACGACAGGATACCGATGGTCACGATCACGTCGTGGATCAGCGAAACGATGGCGCCGACCGCGAATTTCCACTGAAAGCGGAAAGCCAGGTAGATCAGGATGCCACCGAGCGCCAGCAGCATGCCGAGGCCGCCCTGGTCGCGCAGCTCTTCACCGACCTGCGGGCCAACGAACTCGACGCGCTTGACCGTCGCCGGGTTATCGCCGCCGAGTTTCTGCAGCGCTTGCGCGACCTGATGACCCAGTTGCGGGTCTTCACCCGGCATGCGCACCAGCAAATCGGTAGTCGCACCGAAGCTCTGTACGATGGCTTCGTGATAACCGGAAGTTACCAGCTCTTCACGCACCTTGGTGACGTCGGCCGGACGCTCGTAGGTCAGCTCGATGAGCGTACCGCCGGTGAAGTCCAGGCCCCAGTTCATGCCCTTGGTAGCGACACTGAACAAGGCCAGCAAGGTGAGGAATACTGTGACGCCGAACGCGAAGTTGCGAACGCCCATGAAGTTGATTGTACGTAACATGGCAGCCCCTTAAATCCACAACTTCTTGAAGTCACGTCCGCCAAAGATCAGGTTGACCATTGCGCGGGTCACCATGATGGCCGTGAACATCGAGGTAAAGATCCCGAGGGACATGGTCACTGCGAAACCTTTGACCGGGCCGGTGCCCATGGCGAAGAGAATCCCGCCGACCAACAAGGTAGTCAGGTTGGCGTCGAGAATCGCGGTGAATGCCCGGCCGAAGCCTTCGTTGATTGCACGCTGCACAGTCATGCCGGCGGCGATCTCTTCACGGATCCGCGAGAAGATCAGCACGTTGGCGTCGACCGCCATACCCATGGTCAGCACGATACCGGCGATACCTGGCAGGGTCAGTGTTGCGCCCAGCAGCGACATCAAGGCCAGCAGCAGCACCATGTTCACCGCCAGCGCGACAGTAGCGATGATGCCGAAGAAGCGGTAGATGGCGATGATGAACAGCGACACGAACAGCATGCCCCACAGCGACGCATCGATACCTTTGGTGATGTTGTCAGCACCCAGGCTCGGGCCGATTGTGCGCTCTTCAGCGAAGTACATCGGTGCAGCCAGACCACCGGCACGCAGCAGCAGCGCCAGCTCGGACGACTCGCCCTGACCGTTCAGGCCAGTGATGCGGAACTGAGCACCCAGCGGCGACTGAATGGTCGCCAGGCTGATGATCTTCTTCTCTTCTTTAAACGTTTGCACCGCGACGTCTTTTTCGACGCCGTCGACCATCTGCTTGACGTAGGTGGTCACCGGACGCTGCTCGATGAAGATCACCGCCATGCTGCGACCGACGTTCGAACGGGTTGCGCGGCTCATCAGCTCGCCACCGTGACCATCCAGACGGATGTTCACTTCAGGCGTGCCGTGCTCGCCGAAACCGGCCTTGGCGTCGGTCACCTGGTCACCGGTGATGATCAGACCACGTTCGATCTGCGCAGCGGGACGATTGCCTTCACGGAACTCGAAAGTCTCGGAAGTGGCTTTCGAAGCACCCGGCTCTGCAGCCAGACGGAACTCAAGGTTGGCCGTCTTGCCGAGAATACGCTTGGCTTCGGCAGTGTCCTGCACGCCTGGCAGCTCAACCACGATGCGGTTGGCGCCCTGACGCTGGACGATCGGTTCGGCAACACCCAGCTCGTTGACGCGGTTACGTACCGTGGTCAAGTTCTGCTTGATGGAGTATTCACGGATTTCCGCCAGCTTCGCCGGGGTCATCGCCAGACGCAGTACCGGTTGACCGTTGAGATCGGCCGGAACAATGTCGAAATCGTTGAAGTTCTTGCGGATCAGCGCACGGGCCTGTTCGCGGGAGTCTTCATCACTGAAGCCCAACTGAATGGCGCCATTGAGTTGCGGCAGGCTGCGATAACGCAGTTTCTCTTTGCGCAGCAGGCTCTTGACGTCGCCTTCGTAGACTTTCAGGCGTGCATCGAGGGCTTTGTCCATGTCCACTTCCAGCAGGAAGTGCACACCACCGGACAAGTCCAGACCCAGCTTCATCGGGTGAGCGCCCAGATTGCGCAGCCATTGCGGGGTGGTCTGTGCCAGGTTCAGCGCAACGACGTAGTCATCACCCAATGCCTTGCGCACAACGTCTTTGGCCGGCAGCTGATCTTCAGCCTTGGTCAGACGGATCAGACCGCCCTTGCCGTTTGCCGCCAGTGTGGCTGCCTTGACGTTGATCCCGGATTCCTTGAGCGCAGTGCTCACGCGATCCAGATCAGCCTGATTGACTTGCAGTGCAGTGCTTGCACCGCTGACCTGAATGGCCGGGTCATCAGGATAAAGATTGGGAGCGGAATAAATCAGACCGACCGCCAGCACCGCCAGGATCAGAATGTATTTCCACAGAGGGTATTTGTTCAGCATCACGCCGCCCGTTATGAACGCGGGGCGCCTTGCGCGCCCCGTCGATTGAGTAGAAGTTGTTACCTTTAGATCGCTTTCAGCGTGCCTTTTGGCAGCGTGGCGGCGATGGCGCCTTTCTGGAATTTCATTTCGACGGTGTCGGAAACTTCCAGAACCACGAAGTCATCGGCAACTTTGGTGATCTTGCCGGCGATGCCGCCAGTGGTCACAACTTCGTCGCCCTTCGCAAGGCTGCTCAGCAGGTTCTTCTGCTCTTTGGCGCGCTTGGCCTGTGGACGCCAGATCATCAGGTAGAAGATGACCAGGAAACCGACCAGGAAAATCCACTCGAAACCGCCGCCCATTGGGCCGGCAGCAGCCGGTGCAGCCGCGTCAGCCATGGCGTTAGAGATAAAAAAGCTCATTTAGCACTCCAGTTGCAAATGTTGAATCTTGGGGTCAGAAAACTCAGTCCAAAGGCGGAACGGGGAGCCCGCGTTTGGCGTAGAAGGCATCGACAAAGGCGGCCAATGTACCCTGTTGAATAGCCTCGCGCAAACCAGCCATCAGCACCTGATAATGGCGCAAGTTATGGATGGTATTGAGCATGCTTCCCAGCATTTCGCCGCACTTGTCCAGGTGATGCAGATAAGCGCGGGAGAAGTTCTGGCAGGTATAGCAATCGCAGGTCGGATCCAGCGGCGATTCATCATGGCGATGGAACGCGTTACGGATCTTCAGCACGCCGGTATCAATGAACAGATGCCCATTGCGGGCATTCCGGGTTGGCATCACGCAATCGAACATGTCCACACCGCGGCGCACACCCTCAACCAGATCTTCCGGTTTGCCAACGCCCATAAGGTAACGAGGTTTGTCAGCCGGCATCATGCCCGGCAGATAATCCAATACTTTGATCATCTCGTGCTTCGGCTCGCCGACCGACAGACCGCCAATGGCCAGGCCATCGAAACCGATCTTGTCGAGGCCTTCGAGCGAGCGCTTGCGCAGATCCTGGTGCATACCGCCCTGCACGATACCGAACAACGCTGCGGTGTTTTCACCGTGGGCATTTTTCGAGCGCTGAGCCCAACGCAACGAAAGCTCCATCGATACGCGCGCGACATCTTCGTCAGCCGGGTACGGGGTGCATTCGTCAAAAATCATCACAACGTCCGAGCCCAGATCGCGCTGAACCTGCATCGATTCTTCCGGACCCATGAACACTTTGGCGCCGTCGACCGGAGAGGCGAAGGTCACGCCCTCCTCCTTGATCTTGCGCATCGCGCCGAGGCTGAACACCTGAAAACCGCCGGAGTCGGTCAGGATCGGGCCTTTCCACTGCATGAAATCGTGCAGGTCGCCGTGTTCCTTGATCACTTGAGTGCCAGGACGCAGCCACAGGTGGAAGGTGTTGCCCAGAATCATCTCTGCGCCCGTGGCGACGATGTCACGCGGCAACATGCCCTTGACCGTGCCGTACGTGCCCACTGGCATGAACGCCGGGGTCTCGACGGTGCCACGCGGGAAGGTCAGGCGACCACGACGGGCCTTGCCATCGGTGGCAAGGAGCTCAAAGGACATGCGACATTCGCGACTCATTCTGTTTCCTCTGGGCCGGTTTCTTTAGGGGCAGTAGGTGCGGGGTTACGGGTGATGAACATCGCATCACCGTAGCTGAAAAAGCGGTAACCGTTGTCGACGGCAGCCTTGTAGGCGGCCATGGTTTCGGGATAACCGGCAAATGCCGAAACCAGCATCAACAGCGTGGATTCCGGCAAATGGAAATTGGTCACCAGGGCATCGACCACATGGAACGGCCGGCCCGGGAAGATAAAGATATCGGTGTCGCCGCTGAACGGCTTGAGCACGCCATCGCGCGCAGCACTTTCCAGCGAACGCACGCTGGTGGTGCCGACAGCAATCACCCGACCACCACGCGCACGACACGCAGCCACCGCATCAACCACGTCCTGGCCGACTTCCAGCCACTCGGTGTGCATGTGGTGATCTTCAAGCTTCTCGACGCGAACAGGCTGGAAGGTACCGGCGCCCACGTGCAGCGTGACGAACGTGGTTTCGACGCCTTTCGCAGCAATGGCCTCCATCAGCGACTGATCGAAATGCAGCCCCGCCGTCGGCGCCGCCACCGCACCCAAGCGCTCGGCGTACACGGTCTGATAACGCTCGCGATCCGAACCTTCGTCCGGACGGTCTATATAAGGAGGCAGCGGCATGTGCCCGACGCGGTCGAGCAGCGGCAACACTTCTTCAGCGAAGGCCAGCTCGAACAACGCATCGTGACGCGCGATCATTTCCGCTTCGCCACCGCCATCGATGAGGATCTTCGAACCCGGCTTCGGCGACTTGCTGGAGCGCACATGGGCCAGCACGCGGTGCGTATCGAGCACGCGTTCGACGAGGATTTCCAGCTTGCCGCCGGACGCTTTCTGCCCGAACAGCCGCGCCGGAATCACGCGGGTATTGTTGAACACCATCAAATCGCCTAGGCGCAAATGCTCAAGCAAATCAGTGAATTGACGGTGTGCGAGGGCGCCGCTCGGCCCATCAAGGGTCAGCAGGCGACTACCGCGACGCTCGGCCAAAGGGTGGCGAGCGATCAGCGAATCAGGGAGCTCGAAAGTAAAGTCAGCAACACGCATGATGGGGTTCGTCTAGCAGGGCCGGAAAGTTTAGCGGAAATATCGAAAATAGACCATGAAACGTGATTGACCAACGGTAATCTCATCTCTATACTTCGCCGCCATTGAGCCCTGATGGCGGAATTGGTAGACGCGGCGGATTCAAAATCCGTTTTCGAAAGGAGTGGGAGTTCGAGTCTCCCTCGGGGCACCAAGCTCAATAAGAAAGGCCTTGATTTTCAAGGCCTTTTTTTGTGGGTGGCGTAAAAGTGGCGTAAGCAGCGAGCAGTTGAACTCTGGTTTGAGCGCTACAATTCAGATCTCCATGCTTGGTAGCGACACAGTGGTGAGGCTGATACTAATCACTGTGCGAAAAAAGGAGTGGCATCATGAGCAAAACTACGGAGCGCCACCCCCCCTCGCTCATCGAACTCGGTCAATTCACAGCAGTCATCGCGCCGTTCCTCTACATAATCGGTCAGAAGTATGCAACCGGCTATTTCAACGAGCTTGGCTGCGCATGGGTTTCGAGTTTTTTAAGTTTTCAAGAAACGCTCAACTACGCGCTTCCGACTGGGCTTGCTGTCCTTGCAGGCGCATTTGTGGCGTATGCCATGTTTTCGCGTGACCTCTCACCTAAGATCCAAGTGATCGTCGTCATTGGACTTCCAGCGTTAATCATTGCAGCTGTCTTCGCATCGTCGATATTTTGGGAAATTCAGGCAGCCAAAATTTCGTCGATGATCATCAGCATCTGGCTATGCATGCTGTTTGGATTTTATGCGGTCGAAGCGATTCATACTTTTAGGAATTCCGAAAAGGGCGATTTTAAGGAAGCTTCCTGTTGGGCCCTGTCTTCCGCATTCACGGTTTTCAGTCTGGCCCCCGGGATTGGAAGCGAGATGGCAGAGTACGACCTCAAACATATCGAAACACGCTTTCCAAAAATAGCGGAGTCGGGGGTTTTGGGGGGCTCAACTGAGATGCGACTTATCGCGAAGGTCGGTGAAAAATTTCTCATCATGGAAAAATCAGGTGATACGCGCGGCTTTTACCTGAAATCGAACCTGGACACGCTCAAGATCCTACCGATGAGCCGAGGCCTGTAAGAAACTGGTTTCAACTCCTGCCGCCTGCCCATCGAGGCGCCCCTTCAAAATTCGTCAGGCCACGAAAAAAAGTAATATAAGTAATATCACCTCTGAAAAATCGCTACAGCCCTTGCAATCCGCGCTCTTGAGCGTTTTCTGGGCAAGGCGATATTTTAGCGATAGGACGGCGATATTATTACCCATTTCAAAAGCTATATTTCTATTTCATAACTCCCAATGAATCCGGGGGGTTGACCGAAATATTACTTTTCATATCGCTCCATATTACCTTCCCATGTAATACCGGAAGCCCAGCGAAACAGGGGCCTCCAGACCGATCTCGGTGGCTGTGTGACTGATATCGCTCTTTTTAGAACGACCACCCTCCCCTTCAAGAATCAATCTCAATAAATCAGTTTTCACAACGCCCCCGGGCCCGGCTAAATTCAAGAATGTCGTGGATGGCGGCATCCCCCCCAAGCCGTACAGATATCTGCGTTACGTGTAGACAACAGCTACACGCCATGGGATGATCTATTTGCGGGATGAGTCCCACCCCGAATCTCCAAAACTCAAAACTCAAAAATTCATAACTCAAAAACGCAAGGAAAAAAGCCATGAATCTTCCCACCAGCCCAGTAACGACCCAATGAACCTTAGGAGGTAAGCCACTACATCACCACGAGACCCTGGAGAAGACCAATGACCAGCCCTGTTCTACTGCGTGCGGAAACAACTGCTACGGAAAAAACCAAATCCGTCCCGCTCAACATGCGAGTCGATTTTAAGAAACGAGACTTGATCGATGTGGCCGCAGCCATTTCGGGGAGTGATCGAACCAGCTTTATCCTGGATGCTGCTTGTAAAAAAGCAGAAGAAGTCATTCTGGATCAACGCCTGTTCGTCCTTGCTGACGATGACTTCGACGCTTTCGAGCAAGCCTTACAGAAGAATCCGGTAAGGAGTAATAAATGCGTCGAGAAGCTGCTGAACAGACCCCCTCGCTGGAGCTGAGTGCCCCGGTAAAGCTCAATAAGACGCACAATCTGGATTCATTCGATTGTGGTGAGGATTCGATCAACGAGTTCTTGAAGAAAAAGGCTCTCAAAGCCCAAGCTTCTAGAACCGCCACCGTATTTGTGACCTGCCTCAAAGGAACGAACACCGTCGTCGCCTATTACACATTGTCAAACGGGACGATAATGCGTGCGGATGTTTTACCCAAGAGAGCGCAGCGCAACTCACCCCAACAGCACCCAATCACAGTTCTGGGTCGCATGGGGGTATGTAAGACGCTACAGGGTACGGGACTGTCGCTCGATCTGATCCAGAATGCCGTTCTTCGTGCGCTCGCCGCGTCTGAGGAAGTCGCATCAACTGCACTCGTAGTGCATCCGCTTAACGAACAGTTGGTGGGGCTTTACGAGAAGGCCGGATTTCTTCGCTGCCCTCAAATTTCCCCGATCACGATGATGCTTCCTTTGATCTGATTGGTACCGCACAGCGACTGGCCGCACTCAAATGCGGCCAGAAAATGCTCTTCTTTCCCATCAGTTGGATCTGCTGTGGTATCGAAGAACCGACGAATGACAATACAAAGCACTTGGCCTGTGTTTGAAAACGACCGAAGTCAAAGAGAAGCCCGGCTGCCGTGGCATAAAGCTGGTTGAAGCTGAGCCGAAATTTATCTATGTGATGACTCATTCAAACCTGAAAAGTGGCTCAAAACGCATTTTTCGCGATTTTGAATCAATGAAATCAGGCAACTAAGCGTCACCCCCTCCGCATCGGCCCCGAGCGCTGTAGCGCAATGTCTCTTCACTTTTCTTCCAAACCTTCATTTTGTGCAATTGGCCGATCCCCTGCGGAGAGCCACGGCTCGTGTGACCTGCAGCTTTGTTTTCACTACATCTGGATTTGCATCAGAAACGGACGTAAGGCTCGTTGGCGGGAGGGGGATGAGTGCTTTTTCAGCAGTTTTTTTCGTGACGTCGCAACTTTGCTGGCCGATCACACCAGGAACAAAAAAGCCCCAGCAGCCTGAGCTGTGGGGGCTTGTCTCCAGCGTCGTGATGCTGGGCTTAAATGCCATAGTTACCGATGCGGTAACTATGGCCTTCTTTCAGCAGAAATCTTTCGAGTTCAATGCCGGAAATTTCAGTAACTTTGAAATTCTCCCACTAACGCAGTCCCGCAGGTTTCTGACCCCCTGTCTAAAGGAAATCCGCAGGGATCCCTCGGCTGTTTTCGAATGCCAGTCGGAGCAGGAAGAAGCGAAATCACGGGCGTAAGCTATCCAAAACATTGGAACCTTACGCTATTGAACTTCACTAAAGCTTTCAATCGCATGCGGGCTTCGTTTGCTCCTCAATTACAGTCAACGGCTGCAACAGTGAAATTGAAACCAACATCAATATTGCGACACCAAGCAGAAGATAGAGTGGCTCAGAATACGCTCCGCTCTGGTCACGGAGAATACCGAAACAAAGGGGGCCTAGCGCTGCAACAAGATATCCAATAAATAGTGTGAATACTGTCCAAGCATTGGCCTCTCCGGGTGATGAGGTCTGGTCAATAGGGAGCGTCATGCCAAGTGTAAAGGCAGCCCCCAAGCCGAGGCCGGCCATACCGATGAAAACGGTGGTGGCCACATGTGGGGTAAACGCCAACCCTGTAACTCCAAAGATAGTCATCAAAGCTGCGAGGACTAGCCATTTGTGTTTGTTCAGTGAGCCCCCAGCAACAACCCCCATTACCATGTTAGCCACTGCGCTGATCAGGGTATAGAACCCGAGCAATAGGCCAGGATTTATCTCGGCAGGATTGGTTTGCGCAGCCAGAGGCGCGATCCATGCGAGGAGCGCGTAGGTAAGAAATTGACTGCATCCAAAATACGTAGCGATCGCCCAAGCATTCAGATTCTTCCAGGGTAACCTGACGGATTTTGGCGCTTGTCGCGGGGTCGGCGATGTGTGAGCGAAAAGTTTGCCCAATACTAACCAACTGATAACTGCACTTATGCAAAGGATTGCCCAAACACCAACTCCGACGCGCCAGCTACCCGTATATTCAGCAATGGGGCCCGAAAAGATCGCAGCGGCAGTCGATCCCACACTCAACCCAGTTGCATAAACCCCCATGAGCAACGATGCCTTATGAGGAAAGTGCGTTTTTATCCAGCCACCCACCAATGACCCGGCCACCGCGATACCTATTCCTGACAGCACTGTTGTCGCGAGCAGCGAGTAGGTCGAGATAGAAAACGCACGCAGAACGATTGCAGCAAATAGCACCAGCAGTGCAACGACCACAGCCCGATCACCACCCAAACGGCTCGCTACCCAGGGAGCGATTAAAGCAAACACACCCATGCAGAGGTCGGGGATGGTTGTCAGCAAAGAGGCCTGAGCAAAGCTGAGCCCAAACTCCTCTTGGATAGCAAGAAGAACAGGGCCAATCGAGATGATTGCGGGCCGGAGTGCGAATGACAGAATCAGCAAACCTATGATAGCGGTTGTGGTCATTTTTACGGTTGATCGGTCGGGTTGAGTTTTGCTTCTCATGCATCCATCCTGTCTGGGTTGAGCCCTGCCCTAGCGGCATTTACCCAGCCACGTTAACTACGACTCCTATTCAATGAGTGACAGAAATCGTCGCCAAAGTGACAACCGGGACTTGATGCTCAAGAGCAGAAACCCGGAGGACTATCAGTTCGTCTCGCAACCTGTGACGGTGATGCCTAGCACCTATTCAGACGGAAGCTATGTAGACCCGCACAGTCATCATCGTGGGCAGTTGCTTTATGCGGAAGAAGGAGTAATGCGTGCGGCAACTGATGGGGGTATTTGGTTGCTCCCTGCCAAGCGAGCTCTATGGATTCCTGCGGGTGTCATACATGATCAGACGATGTTGGGGGCGGTGAAAGCCCGTTCGCTTTACATCGATCCGCTCATAGCCAAGTCGCTCGGTTGTAGGTGCAGAGTGATTGAGGTTTCAAACCTTCTGAAGGCGCTTATTTTGGCTCTTGTCGACGAACCTATTGAGTATTCTCTTGAGGGCAGGTGCCGCCATATCGTGGCGCTGATCCTGGAGGAGATAAGCCTTTCCAAATCGGCGCCACTCGAGATTCCGTGGCCCAAAGACAAGAGACTGATCGCGATTTGTGAGGCTATTTTCCAGTCTCCGGAGCGCTCATTGACAATTGAATACTGGGCAGACCAAGTAAGCACGAGCTCACGGACTCTGATGCGTCTCTTTGTTCGGGAAACGGGTTTGAATTTTAGGTATTGGGTGCAGCAGGTCAAATTAGTGGAAGCACTCAGTCGTCTTGAACAAGGCCAGGCCTTGGCGCTAGTAGCCAACGCGCTGGGCTATGCCAGCTCCAGTGCCTTTACGGCAATGTTCCGTAAAGCGTTAGGTGAGTCACCTAGAGATTATTTGGCACAGCGTTAGACAGTTTGACGCGTTTATTAAAAGGCAACACGCCCGATTCAGCCGCCTACTTGGCGGCTATTTTGCGCGTGCGCGCGGATTGAGGTACCGTCTGCATAGTGCCGTAAGGTCTCTTCATGCTAGGTCAGCAGGCGCTGCCATGTAACCCTACATGTATCCCTTGACAGCAAACCTCTCTGAAGACCCCGAGTTTACTGGAACACTACGGTTCCCCTCGGGCACCAAAATTAAGAAAGGTCTTGCTTAGCAAGGCCTTTTTTTCGCCTGCAATAAGGCCCTTGCCCCTGCAAGAGCTGCCGCAGGCTGCGATCTTTTGACCTTCAGCTTCTCGACCGACGAAAACCCCAAGGATCATCACCATGGAAACGTCACTGGAAACAGTCGCCCTGTTCTCCCTGAAACTCGCGTATGAGGAAGAGGGCCTAAGCCCGATCCTGCGCGATGACATGGTCATGGGTGACTACCAGCGAGATATTTTCGAGTTGTTGGTGAAACGTGGCGATGTCGAGGCTATTCAATTGAAGATGAATGAGTGCCTCGGCCTGGCGCTGGATGCATTGGGCGGCGTCGAGAAACCGCTGGGGCGCGAGCTGCACAAGTTGTCAGCCGATCTCAGGCAGGCGCAGTCGCTGGAGCAGCTTGATCCGCCGCTCCTCGCGCTGAAGGGTTATCTCAAAGACATTCTTTAGAACAGGTACTTGGAGATGTACTTCGAAATCTCGACCATCGAGGTCTTCCCGGTGAATTCGAATTTCACTTTCCCCAGCGACGAAAAGTAAATCTCCAGCTCCGAGTCCAGATCGAACGTCCCCGACGTTTCCACGGAATACGCGACGATGTTTTTATACGGCAGCGACGTGAAGTCTTTCTTGCTGCCGGTGATGCCTTGAACGTTGACGGCGATGATGCGTTTGTTGGTAAACACCACGCCATCGCGCATCGACTTGTAGGAGTCGATGACCTCTTCCCCATCGAGCAATAGCTCGGTCACGCGTTGCGCGTACTCATCGTTTTGCTTGAGCTTGAAGAAGCCCTTGTTGTTGAAGTCGATCATCTGTCCATCCTTCTGTTCGAGAAAACATCCTGGTCGTGCTTCGTATCAGTGACGCGCGTCTAGTGCAAAAAATATCTTCCGGAAAGCCTTTACCAGGATGACCAGCGTGGCGCGACGCTACTATTTTGCTATCTTGCCGTCCACTGTCGGTTGGGGCATCGAGCGCTTCGACCCGCGCTGATTTCAGGAGAGAAATTCGATGGATGTGTTGGTGTTCTTTGTGGTTTGGCCAGCGATGTGGGTGTGGGTGGTCAAAGTCCGTGGGACTTGGAATCTGTTGCTTGCCAATGTGTTGGGCGCTATCAGTGGGATGATCGTTGGCCTGACCAGTGCGCAGTTGTGTGCAGGATTGTTCGGTTCAGCGCGGCCACCGGTGCCCGGCGTCATCGGCACCCTGATGGAAATGATGGCGACTGCCGGTGCGCTCATCGGCGTATGGATGTGGGTCGCCCGCCGCTCGCAAGTTGAACCCCCAATCGCACGTCAGCTTTTGGCTGCCCTCTGCGGCACTGCGGCGGGCATCACTACATTCGCGTTTTTCGCCCTGACGTAGCGTTCGTTTGAGCAGTCGGTGAATGTGTTCGTGGCGCCAGACGTCGATTTTGATATCTTGCCGTCCATCAACAGCGCGCTGTCTCAACACGCGCTGCTTCAAGCTTTTTGCAGGTTAAGGAAAGGATCGAATGGAGTTTCTGCGTTTTCTGGCGTTCATCGCCGCCTGGGGTTTCATGTGGCGCTGGGTAGTGAAGAACCGCGGCAGCTGGAATCTGTTCTACGGCAATATCGTCGGCGCAGCGGGCGGTTTCATTGTCGGATTGGTGGTGCTGTCGATCACGTTGTCGCTGCTGCCATCCAGGCACAGCGCTGAACAGGCGCCGGTCGAAAACACCGTCGCGCAGAACGTCGAACCGACCTCTTTGCTGCCTGAATCCGAATCAGCGGCGTCACCTGCTCCGCTCGAAAACGCGCCGAACTTCGCCGCGATTGAACCGGACAACACGCCATCGCCGCCGGATTCTGCGCTGCTGCCGAACTACGCCAGCCGCGCGCCGACGTCGATCTCGGAAAAAACCGTACTGGATCAAAGTGACGAGCAGGGACGCAAAGCCCTGACCGCGCTGAGCAAAAAACTCGGGCATGACGCTGACAGCGACAAGTCGATGCTCGCCTATGTCATGTGCAGTCCGCTGGTGACCAGCACCTTGCGCTTCCCGGCTTCGGCGCGTTTCGCCGACAGCAAAGCGATCACCACCCAGCGCTTCAAGAATCAGGTGTACACCTTCAGCAACAGTGTCACCGCGCGCAACATGAACGGCGACGATGTCACCTACCGTTTCGACTGCTCGGTGCAAGAACAGGCGTCGTCCGGTGAATGGCAGTTGTTGGCGCTGAAGCTACAGAAAACCGACTCTTAAGCCTCACTTAAGGGTTCAAGGCGCCGGCTGCGCTATCATCGCCGACCTGTGCGCCTTGAGCTTTGTCCCCGGATGTCCGCAACCCTTGATGACCTGACCCTACTGCCACCTGTGTTGGCCGGCCCGCTGCTGCGACGGCTGGAACCAACTCGGCTGGTGTTGTGGCTGGTCGGCACGCGCCAACTGTCTCTGACCTTGCGCCTGCAAGGTGTAGGAGAGATTCCTCTCGATGCGGCGAAATGCACCGTCATTCCCGTAGGCCGTCAGGCGTTTGTCCATCTCATCGATGTCACCCTGGAAAACGCCCTGCCCTGCGACACCTTCGTCGTCTACGACCTGCTGATTGACGACACCCATGGCATCGCCGATTGGGCGCCGCATCTGTTGTATGGCAACGCAACGAGTCCGAACCTTGTTGTGCGTTCGCGGATCGATCAGTTGCTGCATGGCTCCTGCCGCAAACCGCATCACCCGGCGGCGGATGGTTTGCTCTGCGTCGACGAGCTTCTGGCCAGCGAAACCGACCCGCAACAACGCCCGGCGCTGTTGATGATGAGCGGCGATCAGGTCTACGCCGACGACGTCGCCGGGCCAATGCTGCGCGCGATTCATGCATTGATTGCACGTCTCGGCCTGTTCGACGAGCACCTCGAAGGCGCTGTGGTCAGCGACAGCGCCAAGCTTTACGAGCACCCGGCGAGTTACTACCACCGCGCGGATTTGTTACCGGCGCTGGAGAGCAACGAGACTTTGCGTGAGCGATTTTTCGGCGGCGCACGTAAGCCGATTTTCACCAGCAGTAGCGCTGACAATCATCTGGTGACGTTCGCCGAAGTCATGGCGATGTACTTGCTGGTGTGGTCGCCAACCGCGTGGACACTGGTTAATCCGCAAGCGCCAGCACTCACGCCTGAACGCCTCAAGCGCTATGCCCTCGAACAAACGCGGATCGATGCCTTCACAGTAGGTCTGGGCAACGTCGCCCGGGCGCTCGCGCATCTGCCGAGCCTGATGATTTTCGACGATCACGACATCACCGATGACTGGAATCTGTCCGCGCAATGGGAGGAAACGGCCTACGGCCATCCGTTCTCCAAACGCATCATCGGCAACGCCTTGATCGCTTATATGTTGTGCCAGGGCTGGGGCAATAACCCGGACGCCTTCAAGGATCTGCTGAAGCAAACTCAAGGTTTGAGCGCCAGCGGCGACGATCAATACCTCGACAGCCCGGTGCAGGACGCGCTGATCGATGATCTGCTGCGCTTTCAGCACTGGCATTTCGTGCTGCCGAGCAGTCCCGCGCTGGTGGTCATCGACACCCGCACCCGACGCTGGCGCAGCGAGATGGCGCTCAAGCAACCGTCGGGACTACTCGACTGGGAGGCCTTGAGCGAGCTGCAACAAGAGCTGCTCGATCACCCGTCGGCGATCATCGTTTCACCGGCACCGATCTTCGGCGTCAAGCTGATCGAAACCGTGCAAAAGGTCTTCAGTTGGTGCGGTTTTCCGCTGCTGGTCGACGCGGAAAACTGGATGGCCCATCGCGGCGCCGCACAGGTGATCCTGAACATTTTCCGACACTCACGTACACCGGGTAACTACGTGGTGCTGTCCGGCGATGTGCATTATTCCTTCGTCTACGAAGTCCTTATCCGACACCGCAAGGCCGGCCCACGGATCTGGCAGATCACCAGCAGCGGGATCAAGAACGAGTTTCCGCCGACCTTGCTGGAATGGTTCGACCGCCTCAACCGCTGGCTCTACTCGCCGCGCTCACCGCTGAACTGGTTCACCAAACGCCGGCTGATGCGCATCGTGCCGTACACACCTGAACATGCAGAGGCAGGGGAACGCTTGTGGAATTCGGCGGGGATCGGCCAAGTGTATTTCAACGAACAGGGGCAGCCGCGAGAGATCTTTCAGCACAACTCGAACGGAAAGGTGAAGACGCGGATGCTGGCGCCGGATTTGACGGATTATCCGGACTGAGGCCCTACTGATTTCAAATGTGGGAGCGAGCCTGCTCGCGAAGGCGTCCGACCATTCAACATACATGTCGACTGAGATGACGCTTTCGCGAGCAGGCTCGCTCCCACAGTAATCAGTCGGCGGCCAATACCCGTCCAATCCCCCTGACAATCATCTCCACCTCCCGCTCATCAATCGTCAGCGGTGGCAGCAGCCGTATCGTCTTGCCACGCGTGACGTTGATCAGCAATCCATGATCCCGCGCCGCAATCAGCGTCAGATCACGAACCGGTTGCTTCAACTCGATACCGATCATCAAACCCAATCCACGAATCGCCAGTACATTGGGATTGTCCGCCAACTCTGCACGCAGCCGCGTCAGCAGACGCTCGCCCTGCAGCCGCGCGTTCTCCAGCAAGCCCTGTTCTTCGATAATATCCAGCACCGTGCAACCCACCCGGCAGGCCAGCGGATTACCGCCGAACGTGCTGCCATGGCTGCCCGGCGTGAACAGATCCGCCGCCCTGCCCCGTGCCAGACACGCGCCGATCGGCACGCCATTGCCCAGTCCTTTCGCCAGCGTCATGACATCCGGAACGATGCCTTCGTGCTGGAACGCAAACCAGCGCCCGGTGCGACCGATGCCGGTCTGAATTTCATCGAGCATCAGCAGCCACGCCTGACGATTGCACATTTCACGCAGCGCTTTCAGGTAACCGGGCGGTGCCAGTTGTACGCCGCTCTCGCCCTGAATCGGTTCGACCAGAATCGCAACGATGCGCTCGCCGTGCTTCTGCCGCACGTGCTCCAACGCGTCGAGATCACCGAACGGCACTTTGACGAAATCCCCCGGCAGGTCATTGAAACCCAACCGTACCGCCGGGCCATCGCTGGCTGACAACGTGCCAAGCGTGCGGCCATGAAAGGCGTTGGCCATCACCACCACCAACGGCTGTTCGATGCCTTTACGCCAGCCATAAAGGCGCGCCAGTTTCAGCGCGGTTTCATTGGCTTCGGCGCCGGAGTTGTTGAAGAACGCGCGCTGCATTCCCGACAACTCAGTCAGCCGCTTTGCCAGTTGTTGCTGCCAGTCGATGCTGTAGAGATTGGAGGTGTGCAGCAGCAAGCCTGCCTGCTCGCTGATCGCGGCAACGATCCGCGGATGCGAGTGACCGACATTGGTCACGGCCACCCCGGCAACCGCGTCCAGATACTCGCGCCCCGCCTGATCCCATAGTCGGGTGCCCAAGCCTTTAATAAAACTCAGGGCCAGCGGTTGGTAAGTGTTCATCAGGGCGGCGGTCATGACTTCAAACTCCAGTGAAGGTCGGTGTGCTGGCAGTATGGTTAGCCACCCGAACTGGATAAACTCGGCAAAACTTCGATCATTTAAAAGCAGGACTTGATAATGGATTTATTCCAGTCGATGAGCGTTTACATCAAAGTCGTCGAAGCCGGGAGCATGACGGCGGCCGCGTTGCAGTGCGACATGTCGACGACGATGGTCGGCAATCACCTGCGCGCGCTGGAGCAACGGCTGGGCGTGCAACTGCTGCAACGCACCACTCGCCGTCAGCGGCTGACCGAGTTTGGCAGCGTTTATTATCAGCGCTGCCTGGAAGTACTGGGACTGGTCGCCGATTCTGAAGCCCTGGCCGAACAAGCCCTCGATCAACCGCGTGGCATGTTGCGCATCACCGCGCCGCTGACTTTTGGTGTCGAACGTCTGGCGCCAGCGCTCAGCGAGTATTCGCTGCTGTACCCACAAGTAAAACTCGATGTGGTGCTGACCAACGGCCGCCCGGACTTGCTGGAAAGCGGTCTCGACGTGGCATTTCGACTGGGCAATTTCGAGGAGTCGAACCTGATCGCCCGGCCCTTGATCGATTACACCCTGACCGTGTGCGCATCCCCGCAATACGTGGCGCGACGCGGTATGCCGAAAACGCCTGAAGAGTTGCAGCAGCACGACTGCCTGTCGTTCGCCTATCCGGCCGGCGATGACTGGCAATCAGTGGAAAAACGCTGGCGCCTCAGCGGCCCGGACGGGGAAATCATGGTCGACGTCAGCGGGCCGATGCTGATCAACAGCTCCGCCGGTTTGCATCAGGCAGCGCGCAACGGCATGGGCATCGTCATGCTGCCGGATGCGCTGGTCGAGCAGGATCTGCGTGAAGGCAAACTGGTCAAGGTCATCCCTGATTACCATGCACCGAGCAGGCCGATGCATTTGCTGTATGCGCAGGATCGCTATCGACTGCCGAAGCTGCGGCGTTTCGTTGAATTTGCCATGCGCATGTGGGGGAAATCCTGACTCCGCGCGTGCTTCAACTACTCTCGAAATAACGACGAACAAGGACGTAATCTGAAATGGAAAACACACTGAACGTACGTGATTTGCATCCCGGCGAAATCGAATCAGTGCGGCTGTTTCTGCAACAGCATGGCTGGGGACATCGCGTCGGCTCACCTGAGCATTTTGCGCAACTGATCCGCCAGTCGCAGCGAACGGCAGTCGCACTGAAAGATGCGCAGATTATCGGTTTCGCCCGGGGCATCAGCGACGGTTTATCCAACGGTTACCTGTCGATGGTGGTCGTTGATGACCACCATCGACGAGAAGGTGTGGGTCGAGCGCTGGTCGAACATGTGATGGGCGACAACCCCGACATCACCTGGGTGCTGCGTGCCGGGCGTGACGGGGCTGAAGCGTTCTTTGCCAGTCTGGGGTTTGAAACGTCAGTGATTGCGATGGAGCGACCAAGGCTAAAGTAACGGGCCTTGATTCGATCACGACCCGCCCTTCACCAACACCGGTTTTTCCTGATAACGCTCCGCAAACATTTGCTTCAAATTCGCCACTTTCGGCATGTCGTTGATCGCGATGTACGGATAGCTCGGATGTTCGGTCAGGAAGTCCTGGTGATAGTCCTCTGCCGGGTAAAAACCGTTGTAGCTTTCCAGTTTGGTGACGATCGGTTTGCTGAAGGCATGGGCCGCATCGAGTTGCGTGATGTAGGCCTGTGCGACCTTCTGCTGATCGGCATTGATCGGGAACAGCGCCGAGCGATATTGCGTGCCGCTGTCCGGGCCCTGCCGGTTGAGTTCGGTCGGGTTGTGCGCCACCGAGAAGTAGATCTGCAACAGGTCGCCATAGCTGACTTGCGTCGGATCGAAGGTGACTTGCACCGATTCCGCATGACCGGTATCGCCGCCGCTGACCCGCTCATATTCAGCGGTGTTGGCCGCGCCACCGGCGTATCCCGAAACGGCTTTCTGCACGCCTTTGACGTGTTGAAAAACACCCTGAACGCCCCAGAAACAACCACCCGCGAACACGGCGGTTTCGCTGTGGGCCTGGGTGACTTCATCAAGTGTGGGTGGCGGGATGGCCACAGCGTCTTCGCCGCCGAAGGAGAATGCTGAGACTTGGCCGATCACGCCGACGACCGCAACGGCCAGCAACATACGACGCCATGTGAATTGGGTTTTCATGTCTGTCACTCCTGATCAACCGAAGGTAAACGCGTAGGCGGAAACACCGGGGTCGAGAAATTCGATGCTGAAGGTTCGATCCTTCACGCCGCCGGACTGCCGCACCAACTGATACAAACGCTGTTCGGTGACTTGGCCGGAGCCATCGGCGGAAACATCGACGCCATGCGCATCGCCCGGGGCCTGACCATCAATCGACACTTTGAAGCGCACCGGTTTGCCATCCGCGCCCGGCCCGAGCACCAGATGCAGGTCGCGGGCATGGAAGCGGTAAACGATGCGGCTGGCTGTGGCACCGGCGGTGGCGCGTTCGGCGCCGACGTTCCATTGGCCGCCGAGGCTCCAGTCATTCAGGGCCAGATTGGCCGGCGGGACATAGACGGAAACTTTGTTGGGCACCAGGCTAGTTTCGGGCACGAAATGTTCTGCGCGCTGGTAGCCGAGGTAGGTTTCCGGCGATTGCACTTCGTTCATGTCCGGGGCCAGTTGCACGCCCTTGGCGTCGGCATTGATCAAGCCATCGGCGACGGTTTTCGAACCGGCTTCACGCAACAGTTGTTGAATGACGCGTTCCGATTCGGCGTAGTCCCCTTCACCAAAGTGGTGGTAACGAATGCGTCCCTGGGCGTCGGCAAAGTAATGCGCCGGCCAGTATTCGTTGTTGAAAGCGCGCCAGATCTTGTAGTCGTTATCGATGGCCACCGGGTAATTGATGCCCAATTCCTTCATGGCTTTGGTGACGTTTCCTACATCGCGTTCGAAAGCGAATTCCGGCGCGTGTACGCCGATTACCACCAGGCCCTGATCGCGATATTTTTCCGCCCAGGCTTTGACGTAAGGCAGGGTGCGCAAACAGTTGATGCAGGAGTACGTCCAGAAATCCACCAGCACGACTTTGCCCTTCAACGCTTGCGCATCCAGCGGCGGCGAGTTGAGCCATTGCACGGCGCCATCGAGCGGCGGCAACTGCCCTTCGACCGGCAACGTGCCCGGTGCTTTCGCGGCCACTTTCATCGCACCGCCAGCGGCCATCATGCTGCCGTTGGCCGAGTCATCTGCCGGCGGAATCTGCGCCATCATCGCGCCGTTTGCATCAGGTTTTTTTGCTGAAAGCTTGCCAACCAATGCTTGCTCGAGCCCTCCGGTAGACGCGGTCGATATCCGCGCGAGAATGCCAGTATCAAGACCCAAAGCGATCGCTGCCACACCGGCCAACATCAACGCGCCGAGGCCACGACGAATCCACTCGCCGGTACCGATCGAACGCTTCATGAAGGCGAAAACCTTACCGCCCAGCAACAGCGCTGCGGCCAGTGAGGTCGCGGCACCCGCCGCGTAAGCGAGCAACAACAGCGTGGTGGCGATGCTTGCCCCTTGCAGCGCGGCACCGGTCAGAATCAAGCCGAGGATTGGCCCCGCGCAAGGCGCCCAGAGCAGCCCCGTGGCGACCCCGATCAGAAACGAAGCGCCGGGACGCGGGCGATTGTCCTGCCCGGCGGCTTGCGACAAACGACTGCCGGCCGATACCAGTGGCCGGGTCAGGCGCTCGGCCACACGCGGCAGCAGTAAGGTCAGCCCGAACAGCGCAACGAACAGCAACGCGAGCCAGCGCCCGTACTGATTGACTTGCACCACCCAACCGCCGCCCACCGCCGCCAACGAGGCGACGAGCGCAAAGGTCAGCGCCATCCCCGCCAGCAGCGGCAAGCCACTCTTGATAAACGGCTGCCCGGTGCGAGCGAAGACAAAAGGCAGAACCGGCAGGATGCAAGGGCTGACGATCGTCAGCACACCACCGAGATAAGCGAGAACCAAGAGCCACATAAATTCGTCCTGTGTGAGGTGAAGATCGCCCGCGCTTCATGGCTTACGCCGCCACGGTTTTGAAGGTCATGGCCAGGCCATTCATGCAATAGCGCAGACCGGTGGGTTTCGGGCCGTCATCGAAAACATGCCCCAAGTGACCGCCGCAACGCCGGCAGTGAACCTCTTCGCGCGACATGCCGAACGATCGATCCTGGCGCACCGCCACCGCACGCTCCAATGACGCCCAGAAGCTCGGCCAACCGGTGCGGCTGTCGAATTTGGTCGCGGAGGAAAACAGCGCCAGATCACAACCGGCGCAGGCAAAAGTGCCGACCCGATGCTCGTTGTTCAGCGGGCTGGTGTAGGCGCGCTCGGTGCCTTCTTCGCGCAGGATCTGGTATTGCTCGTCGCTCAGGATCGAATGCCATTCACTGTCGCTGTGCGTCACTTCAAACATTTCATCTGCCTGCGCTGCGCTGACCACTGCAGTGCTGGTCGACAATTTTGGCAATACACCCGCGACCAGGGCTGCAACCCCTAGCCCGCCGCCCGCTAACAGAATCTGTCGCCGTGAAAACATGGCCGCCTCCGAAAATTCCAAGTGCTCTTCATGGAACACAGCCTAGGCTTGGATTGATCGCCAAATCCTCACAGGGAGTTAACGAATTCGTGATAACTCGCCACGGGAAAAACCCGCACAATGCGTCAATCGCGCCGAAGGATTGAGCTTCATGGAACAGACCAAACGCGTTCTCGTGGTCGAGGACGACCAGCACATTGCCGACCTGATTTGCCTGCATTTGCGGGATGAACAATTCGAGGTGACGCACAGCGCCGACGGCGACGAGGGCATGCGCCTGTTGCAACAAGGCCACTGGGACGCGCTGATCCTCGACCTGATGTTGCCGGGGGTCGACGGTCTGGAAATCTGCCGCCGCGCCCGGGCCATGGCGCGCTACACACCGATCATCATCACCAGCGCCCGCTCCAGTGAACTTCACCGGATTCTGGGTCTGGAGTTGGGGGCCGATGACTATCTGGCCAAACCGTTTTCGATGCTGGAACTGGTGGCGCGGGTCAAAGCGCTGTTACGCCGGGTCGACGCGATGGCGCGCAACCTGAAGATGGATGCCGGCAGCCTCATTCTCGATGGGCTGAGCATCGACCCGATCACCCGCGACGTCAGCCTCGACGGTCAGCGCCTGGATCTCACGCCACGGGAGTTCGACCTGCTGTATTTCTTCGCCCGCCAACCGGGCAAAGTCTTTTCGCGCATGGATCTGCTTAACGCCGTTTGGGGTTACAGCCATGAGGGTTACGAGCACACGGTCAATACCCATATCAATCGCCTGCGGGCAAAGATCGAAAAAGACCCGGCACAGCCGACGCGCATCCTCACCGTGTGGGGTCGCGGTTATAAATTCGGTACCGAGCAGTCATGAAACTGACCCTGACGCAGCGCCTGTCTATCGTTTTCGCCGTGTTGCTGCTGGTGTGCTGCGGCACATCAGCGTGGCTGCAGGTGCGCTCCAGCAAGATGCATGAACTGGAAGTGGTGCAAGGGTTGTCGAGGGATCTGGCGCAACACATCGCCCACGACACCGTGCTGATGGACAGCAACGGTCTGATGCCCGGTGCCGTGCGCCAACTGTTCAGCCAGTTGATGCTGGTTAATCCGAGTGTCGAAGTGTATTTGCTCGACGGTGAGGGGAAGGTTGTCGGCAGCGCCGCGCCTGAAGGCCGGATACTTCGGCAGCAGGTCGATCTGGCGCCGATTCGCCAATTGCTCAACGACCAGCCCTTGCCGATCCTCGGCGACGATCCGCGCAGCGTGGACGGACGCAAGGTGTTCAGCGCCGCGCCGCTGAAGGTCAATGGCAAACCCGCCGGTTATCTGTACGTGGTGTTGCTTAGCGAAGAACACGACCGTTTCGCCGAACGCGGGGCGACCAGCGCCGCGCTCAACACGGCACTGCTGTCGATCGGACTGGTCGCGCTGCTGTGTTTGATCGCCGGCCTCACCGCATTCAATCTGATTACCCGACCGTTGCGGCGACTCACCGATACCGTCAGCCGTTTTGATATCGATGGAGCACCGCAACCGGTCACAGCGCCTGTGGATAAATCCGCCGACCCGGATGAAATTGCCGTTCTCGACGCGGCTTTCCGGCAGATGCAAAACCGTCTCGGCGAACAGTGGCGCTCATTGACCCGTCAGGATCAGGAACGCCGCGAACTGGTGGCGAATATTTCCCATGACCTGCGCACGCCACTGGCCTCGCTGCACGGCTATCTGGAAACCCTGTCACTGAAGGACGCCACGCTGTCACCGGAAGAACGCCGGCGTTATCTGGGCATCGCGCTGGATCAGAGCCGCAAGGTCGGCGGGCTGGCGCAATCGCTGCTGGAACTGGTGCGGCTGGAACACGGGTTTGTACAACCGGTGCTTGAGCGTTTCTCCCTGACCGATCTGGTGCAGGATATCTTTCAGAAATTCGAACTGACGGCCGAGGCACGACAGGTCGAACTCAAGGCGCAGTTTGTGCCAAACCTGCCAACGGTCTGCGCCGACCTTGGGCTGATCGAACGGGTGCTGACCAATCTGGTGGATAACGCGTTGCGGCACACGCCACAGGGCGGCGAAATCGAACTCGATCTGAAATTCCATGGCGCATTGGTCGATGTTACGGTCAGCGACACCGGCCCAGGCATTGCGCCTGAATTGCGCGAAGGGCTGTTCCTGCGCCCGTTCAATATCGGTGGCGCGCGACGGGATGGCGGCTTGGGTCTGCGCATCGTGCACCGCATCTTGCAATTGCATGGACGTGACATTCAGTTGCTGGACGTTAATGGGCGCGGCGCGACGTTTCGCTTTTCGTTGCCAACGGATCAGCAAACCGCCGAGCAATGGATGGTACGTTCAATGAATCTGCACACCCCGGCCAAATAGTTGAGACCGCCGGCCCGTTGCTCCGTGACAACGTCGCCCCGCTCCCCTAAATTAGTCGACCTGAAAAAGCCCTCGGGCTTGCTCATCTCCACTCAAGTTAAAAAGTAGTGAAATTTCAATGTCCGATTTCAACACCGCTGAATCCGTAGTCACCGAATCGTCCAAAGCGGAATACGAAAACTCCATCAATCTTTCACAACACCTGCCACAAGCCAAAATCATCAGCGAGATGGTGCTGGACGCGTTCCAGTCGACCCGCGAAAGCGACCAGATCCGCGAACTGCGCGCCGCGATCCGTCACGCTCACGACAGCTTCGACGACGACAAGGCTTACGAGCTGATGGGCGAACTCAAGGCACTGAAAGACGCCGAAGCCGCCGACCTCGCCGCCCTTGAAGACCTGAGCAGCAAGTTTTCGATTGGCCGCATCCTGTCCAGCTTCAAGGACGATCCGGCGTTCCAGGAAATCGTTTACGGCCTGGCCCTCAAAGTGCTGAATCAGACCCATCAGGCGATCAGCAACCCGAGCGGCGGCAAGAGCAAGGCTGCGAAGAAGAAAGAAGTCGAAATCTTCACCATCAGCAAAGACGGCATCAGCGTGACCCTGCCACTGCGCACACCGCGTTCGCGTCTGAATGTTGATCGTGAAGCGCTGGAGTTCCTCGGTTTCACCTTCGTCGGTGAAGGCGAAGAGGCGGAACTGGAAAGTGAAGTTTTCGTTGATAACGACGGCGCCGAGCAGGCCGTGAACCGCAAGAACATCATCACTGCACTGCAGAAGCAAACAGCGTTTGATGGGTACAGCATCGCTGCGCAGTAATTTTCAGCGCTGACGAAAAAGCCCCGCACTGGGATTCAGTGTGGGGCTTTTTGGTTTTCGGGGTTTAGTGGGATGGCCTACACCGAGGCCCCTCACCCCAGCCCTCTCCCGAGGGAGAGGGGGCCGATTGGGGGATATTGTAGAAGTACGCCGAAATGAACGTGCTGTGTCGAATCCACAATCGCCTCGATAATTCAGGTCGGCGTATATCTTGAGAGCCCCTCGGTCAGTCCCCTCTCCCCCCGGGAGAGGGTTAGGGTGAGGGCAAGTCGCGAAATCAGACTCAAGCCGCAGGATGCAACGCCACAATCATGTCCACTTCAATCGCCGCATTCTTCGGCAACTGATACACCCCCACCGTCGTCCGCGTATGCCGCCCGGCATCACCCAGCACATGGCTGAACACATCCGAAGCACCATTGGCCACTTCACTCAAATCGACGAAATCCGGCGTCGACTTCACATACACCGTGACCCGCAACAACGCCTTGATCTTGTCCAGCGACCCCACCGCATCAACAATCAGCGCCAGACACCGCATCGCACTGATGCTCGCCGCCGCCTGCGCATCCTTGAGCGTCAGCTCCAGCCCGACGCGACCGGGATACTGAATCTTGCCGTGAGTGCGCGGCACCATCCCGCTGATGTACAGCTCATCATGATGACGAATCAGCGGCGCGTAATTACCACCCGCCGTGTTCTCGCCATAGATGTCGTAATTCAGCTCTTGTGCCAGGGCAATAAAGCGTTCGTCGCAGGTCATCCTCTCAGTCATGTCGCCCAGCCTTGTGATCAGTGCATGAAGAAACGTGGATTACGGCAGCAGAGCACCCATGAAATAAATTGGCGCTATCACTGACATGGTTGGATCCAAATCTAGGTGTTTTGCCATTGCACTGCAACTTGCCGCGGCATAAACCAAAAGCCCCACCCTTCTCTCGAAGGGCAGGGCTTTAATTTTCATGGCGTTGGTGATCACACAGCGCTCAAACGCTCGACCATGTCTGGGAACTTCTCAACCAAACGAATCAACAGGGCTGCTTGAGCATTGGGCTTCGACTTTTCCTGCTCCCAGTTTCTCAAGGTGCTGGGGCTTGTTCTGATTCGCTTGGCAAAAACCGCTTGGGACATATGTAACCTTTCCCGTAGCGCGACAATTTCCTGGGCGCCAACCTCGGGGACAGGTTTGTCCTCGACGATTGTATTACGCAACGTAATTTTACCTTCGCGTTGAGCTGCCATCTCATCAACGCCCTGCATCAACTCTGCAAACAGGTCGCGTTTTTTCATGGGGTGCCTCGTGCTTTTAACTCTCTATCAATCGCTCTCTTGAGCGCCTTTTCTTGCTCGGCGGTCAGATTCTCAAGCTCATCCTTGTCGTAAATGGAAAACATCCAGAACTGGCCATCATTCATAAGCCAATAATAAAGAACCCGCAAGCCGCCTCGCCGACCTTTGCCACGACGAACATCGGCCCAGCGCAGTTTTCGGAAGCCACCCGTTCGCGGCATCACATCACCAGCCAGCGGATTACCCTGCAGAAAATCCTGCAGCTCTCGATACTCATCGTCCGTCAGGTAATGACCAACGTTCGCAGTAAAAATTGTGGTTTCAAAGAAGACAGTTCGCATGACCAAACTATAGGCAGATTGCCTATAGACAGCCTATCAACAAATCACGTTTCCGTTAAACAAAAAAAACCCGCACATCTCTCAACGTGCGGGGTTTTTCATACAGCCTTTAAACCTTACGGCGCATACGTCAGCAGCAGCTCTGCAGGCACCTTGAAGTCCAGGGACATCATGACGCTCAACGCGGTGATGGTGAAGATCGAGAACACGAACAGCTTGCGTGCCCAGACCGTGTCATCCACCGCTTTGTAGCCAGTCCAGGCCATGTACAACCAGTACATGCCCATGGCCGCGGCGACAGCGAGGTAGCTCATGCCGGCGTAGCCGCTGAAGGTCAGCATCAAGGTCGCTACGAGGAACGCCAGGATGTAGAGCAGGATGTGCTTCTTGGCCACTTGAATGCCGCGCTTCACTGGCAGCACCGGAATCGATGCGGCCAGGTAATCGTTGAAGCGGAAGATCGCGATGGCGTAGGAATGCGGCATCTGCCACAGGCTGAACATCACCAGCAGCGTCAGCGCAGCCATGTCGAAGCTGTTGGTTACGGCAACGTAACCGATCACTGGCGGCATGGCGCCCGACAGACTGCCCACCAGCGTGCCGTGAACCGACTTGCGCTTGAGGTACAGGCTGTAGAAGCCGACGTAGATAACAAAGCCGATTACGGCGAACAGGGCAGCCAACGGGTTGGCCACCTTGTACAACAAGGCAACGCCGAGAACACCAAGGATGGTCGCGTAAACCAGTGCCAGTTTCAGGGAGATCAAGCCCTGCACCAGCACGCGGTTTTTGGTGCGTTCCATCTTCAGGTCGATGTCGCGGTCGATGCAATTGTTGAACACGCAACCGGAGGCGACGACCAGGGACGTGCCGATCATGGCTGCCAGAAACACCGCCAGATCGACATGCCCTTTCGAGGCCAGGAAGAACCCGCCTGCCACAGAAAGCACGTTACCGAAAATGATCCCCGGTTTGGTGATTTGGATAAAGTGCTTAAGCGACATCGGGTCTACCTCACTTCGCCATCATGTACGTGTGGATGCTGAACATGATCCACAACGACAGACCAACCAGCAGCACGATCACAATCGCGGCGAACACGAAGGCGATCACATTGTTGCGTTGCGCAGCCGAGCGATCCAGGTGCAGGAAGTACACCAGGTGGACAACCACCTGGATCACGGCGAAGGCCAGAACGATCATCAGCGTGATCGACTTCGGCAACGACGGGTACATCACCAGAGCAAACGGGATCGCAGTCAGGATCACCGACAGGATGAAGCCGATCGCGTAGGACTTGACGCTGCCGTGGCCGGCGTCGTCGTGGCTGTCATGGGAGTGTGCGTTAGCCATTACAGGGTCCCCATCAGGTAAACAACGGTGAATACGCAGATCCACACCACGTCCAGGAAGTGCCAGAACAGGCTCAGGCAGCTCAGACGGGTCTTGTTGGTCGCCGTCAGTCCGTGCTTGTTGACCTGGTACATCATGATGCCCATACAGATCAGAC